>JAISPN010000003.1 GCA_031274845.1 Acidobacteriaceae bacterium | reverse complement strand
CGGCTTGATCGTCGCGAGAGTGCCCGACCGCCACCACCGACGCGCCAAGCTGTTCCCGCGCACGCTCCAGAAACGCGTGCCGCGCCGTCCTCGCCGCCACCTCGATGGAAACACGAGCGCCGCGCGCTTCTGCGGCAACATCCACCGCATCGGTGACAAATGGAAGATCGAACGACGCCGCAAGATCGCGGCAGAACTCCTGATCGCGCGAGGCGGCCGGACGCAACATGTGATTGAAGTGCGCGACGCCGGCCACCTGCACCTCGCCCGCCGCCATCAACTCGCGCAGGAGACAGAGCAGCGCCACGGAATCCGCGCCGCCAGACAGCGCAACCACGACACGGGTATCGCGCTGCGCCAGTCGATGCTCGGCGATGGTCTGCCGGACGCGGCCAAAAACAGTCATGTCAGGATGTGAGCGTCACGACACAGGGCGGCAGGATAGCCCCTATCGAAAGTGCATGGTGCCGGAGGGCGGATTCGAACCGCCGACCCCGCGCTTATGAGACGCGTGCTCTCACCAACTGAGCTACTCCGGCCGGAATTTCTGATTGTATTACGACCGTGCGTCCTGCTCAATCAGGAGCGCCGCGAGGAGCGGAATCATGATCTCGTGATGACCGACCAGCGAATAGCCGCGGCCAGTGCCCGCGGTCGGCCGCGTCACGACATTCGTCTGCGGGCGATAGTGCCGGACGAAGTCCAGATTCACCGTCGTCAATCCGTCGAGAGCGATGCCGCGATTGCGCGCGAGCGCCACCGCCTTCAGAAACACCTCAGGCAGCACGACCGCCGAACCGCAATTGAGGTACACCCCGCCATCGAGTTGCGCCACGTTGCTCACGAAGTACCGGAAGTCGCGCAGGCTCGTCTCACCAATCGCCGCGCCCGACGCCGCCGGGTGCATGTGGATGATGTCCGTGCCGATGGCGACATGGACCGTCACCGGAATCTCGAACTCCGCCGCCATCGCCAGCAGGCTTGCTCGCGCGTGCTGCGGTTCGCGCGCGCGCAGAAATCGTCCGACCGCTTGTCCCAGACCGAAACCTTCACGCGCGCCATCAGCAATGGCCGCATTCAGCAAGCGTCCGGTTTCGTCCGCCATGCCGAACATCCCTGGACCAAGCGCTTCGTCAACGTCTTCCGACGTCGCGCCGGCGAGCGCGATTTCGAAATCGTGAATGACCGTCGCGCCGTTGGTGGCAATGCCCGAGACGAATCCTCGCCGCATGAGATCGATGACGACCGGCCCAAGGCCCGTCTTCACGACGTGCGCGCCAAGTCCCCACAAGATGCCGCGGCCAGCCCGCTTCGCCGAGACGATCGCGTCGACGACCGCGCGAAGATCGGCGGCGGCAAGCACGTCCGGCATCGATGCCAGCAGTTGTCCGACCGTCGCCGCGCCATCAACAGGCCGCGCGAAATTTCCGGTCGTCACCTTGCTCCGCCGGGACTTCAACGGATACGTCCGCACGTCCGACAGATCGAATTCCTCGTAGCGAAATGCCATGTCCGGTAATTAAAGCACTCTCTTCAAAGAATCAACATCGCGTCGCCGTAGCTGTAGAACCGGTAGCCGCTGGCGACGGCGTCGCGGTACGCCGAGAGCGCCTGTTCACGGCCAGCAAACGCGGCCACCAGCATCAACAGCGACGACTGCGGCAGATGAAAGTTCGTGAGCAACCCGTCGATTACCTGGAAGTCGAAACCGGGATAGATAAACAGCGCCGCCTCTCCCGCACCCGCAACAACGCGGCCTCCATTAGCAAGCGCGACCGCTTCAAGCGTCCGCGTCGTCGTCGTCCCGACGGCAATCACACGCCGGCCGTCCGCGCGCGCGCGTTCAATCGTCTCGGCGGCCTCGGGCGTAATCTCGTAGCGCTCCGGCGCCACCGCATGTTGTTCGACGCGATCGACACGTACCGGTTGAAATGTGCCGTAGCCAACGTGCAGCGTGATCTCAACCCGCTCGATGCCTCGACTCGTCAGCGAGGCAAGAAGCTCCGGCGTAAAGTGCAAACCCGCGGTCGGCGCGGCAATGGACCCGCGAGGACGCGCGAACACGGTCTGATAACGCTCGCGATCGGAGAGACGATCGGCCCGCTTGATGTACGGCGGCAGCGGCATGTGGCCGATCTCATCGATCGCCTCTTCAACAGCAGTCCCATCCACCGTGCGAAGCGCGACGAGTCGCCGGCCAAAGAGACGACGTTCGAGAATTTCGCCGTGCAGCGCGCTCGATCCCGCAAAGATCATCCGCGCGCCGGGCTTCAACTTCTGCCCGGGAGACACGAGCGCTTCCCAGTACTCGCAGTCCGGCGTCTGCGCCTCGTGTGTCGACGCCTTCGCGACGAGCAGACACTCGACCGCGCCGCCACTTGGCGATCGATGTCCCAGCAACCGGGCCGGGAACACGCGCGTGTTGTTGACGACGAGGAGATCGCGTGGCCGGAGTAAATCCGGCAACGAGGCAACAGACGTGTGTGCAATGGCGCCGGTCGCGCGGGAGAGGCACAACAGCCGTGACGTCCCGCGTTGCGCTGGCGGCTCCTGCGCGATCTGGTCGAGCGGCAGATCGAAATCGAAGTCGCTGACCAGCATCAACCTAACGGATCTTCTGTGAAGCAGACGCCGCGCGGCGTCAGATGCCCCAGCGAAGCAAGACCGCGCCGACGGTGAAGCCGGCGCCGACCGAGGCCAGCAGCACCAGATTCCCCTTTTTCAAGCGGCCGCTCAGCATCGCATCGTTCAACGCGAGCGGAATGGTTGCCGCCGTCGTGTTGCCGAAACGCTCGATGTTGATGATCACTTTTTCCTGCGGCACACCAAGCTTTTCGGTCGCCGACATGATGATGCGGCGGTTCGCCTGATGAGAGACGAACAGGTCGAGACTCTCTGGCGTGAGACCGTTCCGCTCGAGCAGACGCCGGGCCACCTCTTCGGTCTTGCGCACGGCGAACTTGAACACCGTTCCGCCATCCTGCTTGACGTAGTGCATCCGCTGATCGACCGTCTCGTGCGACGCCGGCCGCGCGCTCCCGCCAGCCGGCATGAACAGCGCATGGCTCCCGGAGCCATCGATTTCGTGCTCGAAGTCGAGAATCACATTGGCCGACTGACTGTCCGCCGCGGAGACAACCACCGCGCCGGCGCCGTCACCAAACAGCACGCACGTGGTGCGATCCCGGTAGTCGATGATGCTCGACATCACGTCGGCGCCCACGACAAGCGCGTGATCGGTGCCTCCGGCCGCGACAATCTGCGTCGCGGTCGTGAGCGAGTACGTGAACGCCGAGCACGCCGCGCTCAAGTCGAACCCCCACGCGCGTGACGCGCCAATCTTGTTTTGCAGGAGGCACGCGGTGCTCGGAAACAGCATGTCCGGCGTGACGGTGCCGACGACAATCAGCCCGATATCGTCCGGCGTCAGCCCCGCGCGGCTAATCGCCTCGGTCGCGGCTTCCTTGGCAAGGTCTGAGGTCGTCACGCCCGGATCGACGATGTGCCGTTCGTGAATGCCGGTGCGCTGAAGAATCCATTCGTTGGACGTGTCCACCAGCTTCTCGAGATCGGCGTTGGTCAACACACGAGGAGGAACGTAAGTCGAGAGCGACGCAATCGTCACGGGACGCCCGGTGCAACGTCGGTTGATCGTCTGTCGATTGGTTACCACAGTCGTGAATCCCTCTTGGGCGGCTGAAGGCCCAGATAGTCATACGCGCGAGGTGTCGCGACACGTCCGCGCGGCGTCCTGTCGATAAAGCCGATCTGAATGAGAAACGGCTCGTAGATATCTTCGATCGCGTCCCGCTCTTCGCTGATCGCCGCCGCAATGCTGTTCACGCCGACCGGGCCACCGCCGAACTTCTCGACGATCGTCCGGAGCAGCTTGCGGTCGATTTCGTCAAACCCGTACTCGTCGACCTCCAGCAGCTTCAGCGCGGCCAGCGCGACATCGATCGTAATCGTACCGTCAGCGCGAACCTGCGCGTAATCGCGAACGCGCCGCAAGAGGCGGTTGGCGATACGCGGCGTCCCGCGCGACCGGCGCGACAGTTCCCGTGCCGCCGCATCCGCAATCGGCACATCAAGAATCCTCGCCGATCGCCGCACGATCTCCTCGAGATCTTTTTCCTCGTAGAACTCGAGGCGATGCACGATGCCGAACCGGGCGCGCAGCGGCGAAGTCAGCAACCCGGCTCTGGTCGTCGCGCCGATGAGCGTGAACTTCTGCAGCCCCATCTTCACCGACCTCGCGCCGGGGCCCTGCCCGATGACGATGTCGATTTCGTAGTCTTCAAGGGCCGGGTACAGCATCTCCTCGATCACCGGCGACATCCGGTGGATCTCATCGATGAACAGCACCTCACGCTCGCCGAGGTTCGTCAGGATGCCCGCAAGATCTCCGGTCTTTTCGAGCGCCGGCCCGGACGTCGCGCGCACCGGCACACCAAGCTCGTTGCCAATCACATACGCCAGCGTCGTCTTGCCCAATCCCGGTGGACCGTACAGCAACACGTGATCGAGCGCATCGCCCCGCTGCCGCGCCGCGGCAATCGACACATCCAGATTCTCGCGCACGCGATCCTGACCGATGTAATCGTTGAGCGTGCGTGGACGGAGTCCCGCTTCGTATTGAGCGTCTTCATCGACGCGTGCAGCCGTGACCAGGCGATCGTCAGACACGTTCATTCAAGAGAAGCGGCTCATCGAGCCAGCTCGCGGAGTGCATGCTTCAACGTCCGCTCGAAATCGCCATCCGGCGCGGTCTTGACGACCACGTCCACGGCTTTCTCGGCAAGCGGCCGATGATATCCCAGGTTGACGAGCGCCGAGAGCACATCGTCTCTGAGCACCGATGGCTCCGTCACGCTGCCGCTCGACGCCTCGGCCTCTTCGACCACAGGCATCTTGTCTTTCAGTTCGAGCACGATGCGCTCCGCGGTCTTCTTGCCGACGCCGGGAATGCGCGTGAGCCTCGCCACATCGCCGTGACCGATGGCGCGCAACAGATCGCGCGGCTCGATGCCGGACAATACCGCTAACGCGAGCTTCGGACCGATTCCGCTGATCCCGATGAGACGCTCGAACAGATTTTGTTCAAGCGCGGTGGCGAACCCGAAGAGCGCGAGCGCGTCCTCGCGCACGTGCGTGTGAATGCGCAGCGACAGATCGCTGCCCACCTCGCCGAGACCGTAAAAGGTCGACAGCGGAATCATCACATCGTATCCGACGCCGTGGACATCCACGACGACGCGACTGGGACCTTTGCTTGAAATCCGTCCGCGCAGATGAGCGATCACGGGCGCGCCAGCTTGAATTTCCGCCAGTCCGTGGCCGCGGTCCGGCGGCCGCCGCGAGACGCAACCGGACGACTGGGATGCGAAAGGTGCGAGTGACAAATCGCCACCGCGAGCGCATCGGCGGCATCGTGCGGCGTTGGAACGGCTGGCAGACCAAGTAGCAGCTTCACCATCGCCTGCACCTGCGCTTTTTCGGCGCGGCCATAGCCGACCACCGCCCGCTTCACTTCCGTCGGCGTGTACTCGACGATCGGCACACCCGCTTCGGCCGCGGCAAGCATCGCCACGCCACGCGCGTGACCGAGCTTCAGCGCGCTCCGCGCATTGACCGCATGAAAAAGATTTTCGATGGCCACGCAGTCCGGACGGCACTCAGCGATGAGCGCCGCCAGACCTGCGTGAATCTTGAGGAGCTTGTCGGAAAACGACGCGGCGGCGGAGCTGCAGATCGCGCCGCTCGCAATCATTCGATGGCGCGATCCTTCGCTGACCACGCAGCCGTAGCCCGTGCGGTCGGTCCCGGGATCGATGCCAAAGATCGTCACGCCAGCGACGCCTCGATCTCCTTCTCCTCGATGTCGAAGTTCGACCACACATGACGGATGTCGTCGTGGTCGTCGAGCGCGTCCATCAGCTTGACCATCTGCTGCGCCGCCTTGCCTTCGAGCTTCGGGTAGTTCTGCGGCACCATCGAGACCTCCGCGACTTCCGGCGCGATGCCGCGTCCCTTCACGGCGTCGAGCACCGCCTGAAATGCATCGACCGACGAGAACACTTCCCCGTTGTCGCCGTCATCCTGCAGATCGTCACCGCCCGCGTCGAGCACGGTCGTCATCAGCGTGTCTTCATTCGACTTCGCCTTGGCGACAACGATGTAGCCCTTCTTGGTGAACTGCCAGGCCACCGCGTTCGTTTCGGCGAGGTTGCCGCCGTACTTCGTCAGCAGGTGCCGAAGCTCGCCCACCGTGCGGTTCTTGTTGTCCGTGAGGACATCCATGATCACGCCGGTGCCGCCGGGGCCGTATGCCTCGTACTGGGCTTCTTCGTACGACACGCCCGGCTCTTCGCCAGTACCGCGACGACTCGCGCGCTTGATGTTGTCCGACGGCATGTTGACCGACTTGGCTTCCGCGATGATCGTGCGGAGCCGTGGGTTCGTGTCGGCGTCGCCGCCGCCCGCGCGGGCAGCAACCGTCAATTCCTTGATGATGCGCGTGAAAATCTTTCCACGCTTGGCGTCAGCGGCGCCCTTCTTGTGCTTGATTGTGTGCCACTTTGAATGGCCGGACATGTTGAAAACTCCAACGAAATCAATGAGATGGGGACGGAAGATCTTATCACACGACCTTGCGCGCGAGCAGAATCCACGCATCGG
>JAISPN010000299.1 GCA_031274845.1 Acidobacteriaceae bacterium | reverse complement strand
TACATCGGCGTCTCATCGGGCAACCAGCTGGTGCCCGATCCGTCGCGAGACGGCACCATCGCTTCCTCATCCATGTGCATGTCGTCCATGCGCATGTCGGCCATGTTGTGCTGATGCTGCGGTTCCTGATCGGGCGTCTGCGCGACCGTGCTTGCCGTCGCGCAAGCAAAGGCCACTACCAAAAATACAGCGGTCATCGGCCGCCGCAGTGTGCGTGCGTACATGGTTCTCTCGTCTCCGAATATTGATGCGCGTGAGTTGTTGAACGACGGAGTCGACTCAGTATACCGGCTACAAACGTGCCCGGCGTAAGCGAAGTGCATTGGTGATGACCGACACGGAGCTGAACGTCATGGCCGCGCTCGCAATCATCGGGCTCAGCAATATCCCCGCGAATGGATACAACGCGCCTGCCGCGAGCGGGACGCCGAGGATGTTGTAGACGAACGCAAAAAACAGATTCTGTCTGATGTTGCGCATCGTCGCGTGGCTGAGGCGGCGCGCGCGCACCACGCCACGCAGATCGCCTTTGACGAGCGTGATGCCCGCGCTCTCCATCGCGATGTCGGTACCGGTCCCCATCGCGATGCCGACGTCCGCCTGCGCAAGCGCCGGCGCGTCGTTGATGCCGTCCCCCGCCATCGCCACCCGTCCGCCACGCTGCTGCCATTGCTTCACGACCTCGGCCTTCTGCTGCGGCAGCACATCAGCTTCCACCTGATCGATGCCGAGCGCGGCCGCCACGGCGTCGGCGGTCGTCCGCGTATCGCCGGTCACCATGACGACCGTGATGCCGTTTTGGTGAAGCATCTCGATCGCTTCGCGTGAGGTCGGCTTGATCGGATCGGCGACGCCAAGCAGGCCGGCAAGCTGACCATCGACGGCGACAAACATCACCGTCTGGCCGCCAGACCTCAGCGTCTCCGCGCGATCCGCCAGCGCGCCGGGCGAGACGCCAAGTTCGTCCAGATAGCGCGCGTTCCCGATCGCCACCACGCGGCCATCGAGCGTGCCGCGAATCCCTTTGCCCGTCGAGGCCGTGAAATCACGCACATCGGACAACGGCAACCGCTGTTCGCGCGCGGCGCTCACAACGGCGGACGCGAGCGGATGTTCGCTGACGTACTCAAGGCTCGCCGCCAGCCGCAGCAACTCCATCTCGCCGATCCCGTGCACAGATTCAATCGTCGACAAACGCGGCTTCCCTTCGGTCAGCGTGCCGGTCTTGTCGACGATCACGGTCG
Source organism: Acidobacteriaceae bacterium (assembly GCA_031274845.1). Classification (GTDB taxonomy): domain Bacteria; phylum Acidobacteriota; class Vicinamibacteria; order Vicinamibacterales; family CAVVIG01; genus CADEEX01. Next base: position 1,919 of record JAISPN010000299.1, on the reverse strand, counting down.
TGACCGTCTCGAACAGTTCAAGCGCCTCGGCGCTTCGAATGAGCACGCCCGATTCGGCGCCGCGCCCCATGCCAACCATGATCGACATCGGCGTCGCCAGTCCAAGCGCGCACGGACACGCGATGATGAGCACGGCGACGGCATTCACGAGCGCGTGCGCGAGACGCGGTTCTGGTCCGAGCATCGCCCAGACGGAAAATGTGAGAACCGACACCGTCATCACGATCGGCACGAACCACGCCGCGACGACATCCGCCAGCCGTTGAATCGGCGCGCGCGATCGTTGCGCCTCGCTCACCATGCGAACGATGTGCGAGAGGAGCGTGTCGCTGCCCACACGGCGCGCCTCCATGACGAACGTGCCGGTACCGTTCATCGTTCCGCCCGTCACCAGATCGCCTGAGGTTTTCTCGACAGGCATCGGTTCGCCGGTCACCATCGATTCGTCAATCGCGCTCGCGCCGTCCACGACCACGCCGTCGACCGGCACACGCGCGCCAGGACGGACGCGCACACGATCGCCGACGGCCACGTCCGCAAGCGGCACGTCGCGGTCGCCATCAGCGGTGACCACCTGCGCGGTCGACGGCGTCAGGCCGAGCAGATCGCGAAGCGCCGAATTCGTCCGCGACCGCGCGCGCAACTCCAGCACCTGCCCGAGCAGGACGAGGACGATGATCGCGGCGGCAGGCTCGAAGTACACCGCGACGTCGCCATGCATGCGGAACGAATCTGGAAAAAGATGCGGCGCGACGGTCGCCACGATGCTGTAGCCATACGCCGCGCCGACGCCGCACGCGATGAGCGTGAACATGTTCAGGTGACGGTTCACGACCGACGCCCATCCGCGCGCGAAGAACGGCCGGCCGCCCCAGACTACGACCGGCGTCGCCAGCGCGAGCTCCACCCACGGCATCACGCGGTGTGGCAACAGATGCTGTAATGGATTGCCTGGAACGAACTCCGACACCATGAGCGCGAGGATCGGCGCGGTCATCGCCGCCGACCACCAGAAGCGGCGCGTCATGTCGTCGAGTTCCGGGTTCGCCTCGTCCATAGAGACGGTCGTCGGCTCAAGCGCCATCCCGCACTTCGGACAGGCGCCCGGCCCCCACTGCCGCACCTCGGGGTCCATCGGACAGGTGTACTCGCGCGCCATGTCCTCTGGCGTCACGGGCGTGGCTGGCCGCTCGCCGAGGAACGCTTCGGGATGCTCCCGGAACTGCTCGACGCAACTCTCCGCGCAGAAGTAGTAGCGCTCGCCCTTGTAGTCGATGTGCCCCACGGCATCATCGGGCGAGATCGTCATCCCGCAGACGGGATCGAGGACTTCTGCCGGAACGGCCACCGGCCGGTCTTCGCTCATCACACGCTCACTTCACGTAGTTGGATGGATTGGCGTCGAACTTCGTCTTGCAGACCTTGGCGCAGAAGTAATACGTCTTGCCGTTGTACTCGCTGGTTGCCGCGGCCTTGGCCGGGTCGATCATCATGTTGCACACCGGATCTTTCACTTTGTCCATGAGTCCCTCCACGCCTCCGATCGTACAGCCAGACGTACAATTCCTGGACGTCACATCGACGCATCCAGCACGTTCATCACCATCAGCATCATCGAGGACAGGCATGACATCGGGGTTGAGGAAAGTGGCACTCGTTATTTGCGCAACCGTTTTCGCGGCGCTTGCCGTCACGTTTACCGTCGCCTGTTCAGGGACGGCCACGAAAGACACCGCGCCGCCAGCGCAGACGGCCGCGCCTGTCGATCCGGCCACCACCGGCACCGTGTCGGGCACGGTACCAGGCGCAGCGCCGAGCGCCATTGCAACGCTCACGCCCAGCGGCAACGAAGTTGTCCCCCCGCCGCCGACCACGCCGGTGATGGATCAAATCCAGTTGTCGTTTGTGCCGGGCACGCT
>JAISPN010000185.1 GCA_031274845.1 Acidobacteriaceae bacterium | reverse complement strand
GGATTGCCGGCCTGTCGGTCGAGGCGGGCGAACAGGTCGCGCTGACCGGATTCGATCAGCCGTCGGCTGAAGTGTTCATCAGTCTGGTGACGGGCGCGGCGCTTCCGGACAGCGGGACGATTGAGGTCTGTGGTCGCCGCACCGCGGACATCGTTGACAGCGCCGACTGGCTCTCGACGCTCGATCGGTTCGGCATCGTCTCCGAGCGGGCGGCGCTGGTCGATCAGTTTTCGGTCGCGCAAAATCTGGCGCTTCCGTTTTCGCTTGAGATTGATCCGCCGCCGCCGGACATCTACGAGAAAGCGCGTGTGCTGGCGCTCGAGAGCGGCCTCGGTGAAGACGTCCTCGATCGTCAGGCTGGCGCGCTGACGGCCGCCGAGCGGATGCGGATGCGATTTGCTCGCGCGCTGGCGCTCGGCCCATCGCTGTTGCTCGTCGAGCATCCCTCCGCCTCGGTGCCCGCGGAAGAGGCGCTCGCGTTCGCGCGCGACATGCGGCGCGTGCTCGACGCGCGCGGCGTGACGTCGGTAACGCTGACCGCCGATCGCGCCTACGCGGAAGCCGCGGCGTCGCGCGTGCTGGCGCTCGATCCGGCGACCGGCGCGTTGACGAAGATCCACGCGGGCCTGTTGAGGTTCTGGTGATGAAGATCGTGCTCTTCGACATCGACGGCACGCTCGTCCTGACAGGCGGCGCCGGGGCTCGCGCGATGGCGCGCGCGGCAGTAGACCTCTTCGGCGTGGAGAACGCCGACCAGTCGATTGCGATGGCGGGGCGCACCGATTCGTGGATTGTGGCGCAGATGGCGGCGCTCGTCGAGGCGCCGTGCGATCCGCAGGTGATAGGTCGCTTTCGCGCGGTGTACGTGCGCTATCTGCTCGAAGAAATCGCGCATCCAGGTCCGAAGAAATATCTGCTGCCCGGTGTCGCCGAGATCGTGGCGCTTCTGCACCAGCGAGACGATGTGCACCTTGGACTGCTGACCGGAAATTTCCACGAAGGCGCGCGCATCAAGCTCGAACACTTTGGGATCTGGCCGTTTTTTCATGGGGGCGCGTTTGGTGACGATGCCGAGCAGCGGCCGCATCTTTTCGAGATCGCGCTCGCGCGAATTGCCAACGCTGGTGGACCGGTGGTGCCGCCAGGCGATGTGGTGATTGTCGGCGACACGCCGCTCGACGTCGAGGTCGCGCGTGTCGCGGGCGCGCGGTCGTTGGCGGTGGCGACAGGACCGTACGATGTGAGGGCGTTACGTGAGAGCGGCGCGAGCGTGGTGATGGAAGACTTGCGCGACAGGGAGGCGGTGCTCGGCGCGATCGGACTGACGTCCGGCCCGGAGTAGTTAGACGGGCCGGACTTGTGAGGGGGCTATCCTTCTGTCAGGCGGACATCGCCCGCGCGTGGACCTTTGCCGGAGTCCTCCGGCGTGAACTCGACACGCTGTCCTTCGCGCAGTAACTCAAACACCGCGCCACGCACGGAGCTGCGATGGAAGAAGTGCTCGGTGCCGCCTTCGTCGCGGATGAACCCAAAGCCTTTGTCGATGAGAAGCCGTGCAATCGTTCCGGTTGGCATACCCGAAGCCCTCCGTTCACCTTCGAGAAAATCTCGAAAGAAGTTAATAGTTGAGGTAAAAAGTTCGTCAGTCTAGGCAGGTTGACCAAGGAAAGTCAAGCGAGGGTACGGTGATTCGAGCGGTGATTCTTGCGGCGGGATTGTCGTCGCGGATGGGGCGGAGTAAAGCGTTGCTCGATGCCGGAAATGGCGAGACATTTCTCGGCCGCATCGTGCGTGCGCTCAATGCGGCCGGGATCACCGATGTGTCTGTGGTGGTCGGACACGATCGCGACGTGATGAGTGAGGCGATCCGCCGGGACAGGTTGCCTGTCGGGATCGTCGTCAACGATCGCTACATGGACGGACAGCAATCGTCGGTGCTGGCGGCGCTTGACGCAATCGATCGTCCCGGCGTAACGGCGATGATGTTGACGCTCGTGGATGTTCCGCTGGTGTCGTCAGCGACCGTGCGCGCGGTCGTCGATCGCTACCAAGAGACGCGCGCGCCGATCGTGCGTCCCGTGCGCGGGCACGATCACGGGCATCCGATTGTGATCGATCGATCGCTGTTTGAGGCGCTGCGTCACTCCGATCCGGCGACAGGCATTAAACCTATCGTGCGCGCGCACGTGTCACCTGCGGGCGATGTCGAGACCAGCGATGAGGGGGCGTTCGTGGATGTCGATACGCCCGAGCGGTACGCGCAGCTGTTCGGCCGCCGCCTCGAGCGTTAGCGGAGCGGTTTGCCTCGGGAGAGATCGTCTTTCCGGAACCAGAAAAACATCGTGCAGACGATTGCCCCGAAGGCGATCACGGTCGCCGGAACGGCGACGTTCACAAACCACAAGCCCCACCCGACGATCGCGAGACCGCTGAAGAAGATCACGATATTTCGTGAGCGACGGAAGTACTTGTCGACCTGCTCGAGCGAATCAAACCAGTGTTCCTCAGCCATCACCACATTGTGCAACACCGGACCACGGAATGTCAGGCGCGCGGCGGCTACTCGACGGACGCGGGACGCTGTTTGCCCGTGACGCTTCCGGTCATCCGCCGCAGCCACGTCTTGAACTGCTGGTTGGCCAGCGACTGTTCGAGCGCATCGAGCTTGATGTACGCCGCCGGGACGAGCAGCAGCGTCAGGAACAGACAGAGCGACTGGCCGCCGATAATCGTGACGGCAATCGCGGAGCGCTGCGCGCCGCCGATGCCCATGCCGAGCGCGGTCGGCACGAGGCCCGCGACGATGGCGGCGGTCGTCATAAGAATCGGACGCAGCCGCGTCTGACACGCCTGATAGAGCGCGTCGTGCAGCGAGAGGCCGCGCGCGCGCAGGACGTTCGTGTAGTCCACCTGCAGGATCGAGTTCTTCTTCACGATGCCGAACAGCAGCAGAATGCCGAGCGCGCTCCACAGGTTCAGCGTGCGGCCGGTGGCCCAGATCGTAAAGAGCGCGAACGGCACCGACAGCGGCAGCACGGTCATGATGATGATCGGCTGGATGAAGCTTTCAAACTGCGCGGCCAGCACCATGTAGACGAAGACGCTGGCGAGCGCGATGGCCATGATCAGGTTGTCGGTAGTTTCGTCGAGGTTGTGCGACTGCCCCTGCATCCGGGTCGTGAACCCCGGCGGCATGTTCAGGTCGGCGATGAGCTTGCGGAGATCCTGCGACGCTTCGTCGAGCGCGTGGCCGGCGGCGACGTTGGCCTGAAAGACGATCGTGAACGCGCGGTTGCTCCGGGAGATGCGCGTCGGCCCGAAGCCGCGTTCGAGTTTCGCGATGTTGTCGATGCGCACGGGCGTGCCGGTCAACGAGGAGACCGTGAGCCGGTTGATCGAGTCCATGTCGCGCCGCTGCGTGTCGAGCACGCGAATTTTCACCGGGTACTGCTCGCCGTTTTCTCGATACTGTGAGATTTCGTCCTCGCCGGCGACCATCAGCCGCAGCGCGCCTCCAATCGTCGCCATGCGGACGCCAAGGTCGGCGGCGCGTTGCCGATCGACGGCGACGTGGATCTCCGGGCTCGCGTTGCTGTAGTCGGTTTTCACATCGACCAGACTCGGCACCTGCCTCGCATGTTCAATGAGCTGCTGCGAGTAGTCGTACAACTTGTCCAGATCGGGACCGAGCAGGTTCAGCGACAACGCGGAGGCGCTGCCGCCGCCACCGCCGCTGGTCAGCGGGTTGCGCGGCGTCACGATGGGCGTCATCCCCGGATGCCGCGCCACGATGCGGCGCACTTTCGCGATGATCTCGTCCTGCGTCTCTTTCCGTTCCTCAATCGGCTTCAGGTAGTGAATGAGGTGGAAGTGGTTGTAGCGGTCGGCGCCGGCAATGATCTCGATGTGCTCGACGCCGTCGATGCCTTTGAGTTCCGCGGCCACCGAGTTGGCGTACTCGATCGTGCCGTCGTGCGACGTTCCCTGCGGCGTATCGAGGTGGGCTGTAAATTCACTGGTGTCCTCGTCGGGAATGAACGTGCGTCCGACGATGCGGTTGAGCGGGATCGTCATCACGAGGACGAGCGCCGAGATGACGATGATCGTCATCGGGTGCGCCATGGACCACCGGAGCGACGCGCCGTAGGCGTTGTCGATGGCGCGGAACAGACGGCTCTCCTTCGTCTTCCCGTCGCTGGCCGCGTCGCTCTCTTTGAGGAACCGCGAGCTCAACATCGGCGTCAGCGTGAAGCTGACGACCATCGAGATCAGAATCGAGAACGCCATCGTCCACCCGAACGGGTAGATGAAACGGCGCGCGTAGCCGGTCATAAAGGCGACTGGCAGGAAGATGACCACGAGCGACAGCGTCGTCGCCATGACCGCCAGCGACACTTCGCGCGTGCCGTGAATCGCGGCGTCGTACGGCGCCCGGTGTTCTTCTTCGATGTGTCGGAAGATGTTTTCGAGCACCACGATCGCGTCGTCGATGACGATGCCGACGGCGAGCGTGAGCGCGAGCAGCGTCATGTTGTTCAGCGTGAAGTCCATGGCGCGCATCAGGCTGAACGTCGCGACGATCGACACCGGAATGGCGAGCGACGAGATGATGACCGCCCGGATGTTGCGGATGAAGAACATCACGACCGCCGCGGCAAACAAGCTGCCCCACAGCAGGTGTTCTTCGAGCGAGGCGAGCGAGGCGTAGATGAACCGGGAGTCGTCGCTCGTAACCGTCAGCTGGACATCTTTCGGCAGCATCTGACGGATGGACGCCAGCCGCTGCTGCACGCCTTCGGTGACGCGGATCGTGTTTTCGCCCGACGCGCGGCGGACGTCGAGCTGCACGGCCAGACTGCCATCGTCCATGAACACCGACGATTGCACCTTTGCTTCGGTGTCCTCCGCGTTGCCGATGTCGGCAATGCGCACCGGCGTGCCGTTGACGCTGGCGACGATGATGTTGTTGAACTGGCTGGTGGCCTCGATCCGTCCGAGCGTCCGCAGGCCGATTTCCCATTGCCCTTGTTCGAGCGTGCCGCCGGGCGTCTCGATGTTTTCCTGCTGGATCGCGTTGCGCACCTGATCGATCGAGAGCCCGCGGGCGTTCAGCTTGTCGATGTCGACGTTGATGTGAATCTCGCGCGGACGGTCGCCGCTCATCGTCACCGCGCCGACGCCGTCGACCGCCTGGAGACTGCGCGCCACCTGCTTGTCGGCGATTTCAGTGAGCGCGCGCAGGCTCGCCGTCTTTGACGTGAGCACGAGGCTCATGATCGGGCTGGCGTCGGGGTCGGCTTTCTGGATGACCGGCGGCAGCACTTCCGGCGGGACGTTGCGCATGGCGCCCGCCACTTTTTCGCGCACGTTGTTGGCGGCGTCTTCAAGATCGACATCGAGCGTGAAGCGCACGTTGATGCTCGCGATGCCGCCTGTCGTGACGGTTGCCGCCATTTCGTCGATGCCGGCAATGCCGCTGAGCGCGTTCTCGACCGGCATGATGACGGACGACGTCATCTCGTCTGGCGCCGCGCCGGGCATCGTCAGCGTGACGGTGACGCTGGCCGCATCGGCTTTCGGAAACAGATCGACGCCGAGGTCGCGGAACGAGAAGATGCCGAGGACGACGAGCGCGGACACCAGCATCGTCGCGAAGACGGGACGTTTGACGCACAGTTCGGCAAGCATGGGTTATTGCGCTTTCACTGAGACCGACATGCCGTCGGTTAGGTTATCGACATCCGTGGTGGCGAGGACATCGCCGTCTTTCAAGCCGCTCAACACTTCGATACGGTCGCCGAGACGATCGCCGATCTTCAGTTCGCGCGCCTGCAACTTGTCGCCAGCGACGACAAAGGCGCGATTGACACCGTAGCGGTACTGAATGGTCGCGTAGGGGATTGTGAGCACGTCGACCATCCGCGAGGTGGCAAAGTGCGCGCGGGCGAAGGTGCCGGGCTTTAGTAGCGCGTCGTGGTTGGGCACCATCGCCTCGAAGGGAAACGCGCGTGTCAGCGGATTCACCGCCGGGCTGATGCGCGCGATTTTTCCCGTGAACGGACGGTCTGGATACGCGTCGACCAGCAGCTGCACGTCTTGTCCGACCTGCACCCACGGCGCCATCCCTTCCGGAATCTCGCCGGTCAGCTTCAGCGGATCGACGCGGACGATGCTCATCACCGGCGCCTGATTCTTGACGAACTCGCCGAGCGAGACGATCCGCTTCTCGACGAAGCCGTCAAACGGCGCCGTAATCGCCGCGTCGCGCAGTTGACGTTCGGCGAGCTTGAGCCCGGCGGAGGCGGACTGAATGTCGGCGCTCAGGTTGCGGCTTCCTTGCACGGCCGAATCGTAGGACGCCTGTTTCGAGCGGAAGGTCGCGTCCGCGTCGTCGAGCGTCTGCTTCGGGACCAGTTGACGGCGATGGAGTTCGCTCGCGCGGTCGGCGGCCTGTTTGGCCTGCACGAGCTCCGCGGCCGCCTTTTGCACGTCGGGCGTATTTTCGACGGGCGGCAAATCGCCCTCGTGGCTCGCGCCGTATTTCGCGAGCGCGCTCGCCAGCATCGCCTGCTGTTGCTCGACGTTGTATTGCAGCTTCTCGCGATCGAGTTCGACGAGCACTTGCCCGGCCTGGATGCGATCGCCAAGATCGACCGCAATCCGGCTGACGGTCCCTTCCACCTGCGACGAGATTGTTACCTCGTCGATGGCGGCCAGCGTGCCGACGACGTTGGCCGCTTCGTGGATGGATTCCTGCCGCACGTGGACCGTGTCGACCGCCTTGGGAGCCTGATCGCGCTTGGCGGTTTGGCCCGGCTGCGTTTTGGAACAGGCCGCGCACGCCGCCACGACGCCAGCGATGACGGCACAGCGAACGAGAAATTTTTGGGAAAAATGGCGAAAGGAAGCGGTCAAGCCGGCGTGAAGAGAATCCATGCACGCGATCTCTACTACATTCGCCGCCGTTCGTGGTTGCGAAATATGCGCCCTGACGATTTCTTGAGGAGATCGGGGCTACTTTGGGGAGGAAATTACAGCGAAAACGTTTTTGATCTGGTCATCTCATCATCTGGTCATTGACGGATCGGGGCATGTCACGAGGCGAGGCACCGCCGGTTCAAAGGTGTCCAGATTTCCAAGGACCCAATGACCAGATCCCATCATTCACCCGTCGGCGCTTCCTCTGGCCGTGAGACCCAGATGCGGGCGACGCGAAGGCCGTCGACGCCGATGACGCGCATGTCGCGTCCTTCGACCGCAATCATGTCGCCGACGCGCGCCTTGCGGCCGATCTGGCCGATGACGAATCCGCCGAGCGTCGTGTAGGTGTCTTCGTCGATGTGCAGGCCGAACTGCTCGTTGACGTCGCAGACGAGCGTCAAGCCGTCGATCTCCGCGGACCCATCGTCGTGGACCGAGATCTTGCGGTCGCCGCTGCCGCGCAAGTCGCCGGTGATCCGTTCCATCAGCCACTCGAAGGTGACCAGACCGGCCGTGCCGCCGTATTCGTCGATCACGATGGCTTCGCGTGTGCCGCGCTTCCGCATCGCGTCGAGCAGGTCGTCGGCGCCCATCGTCACGGGCACGGTGAGCACGTCGTGCGCGAGCTCGCCCGCGCGAGCGTCGCGCCGGTTCGCGGCGAGCGCCTGAATGATGTCGATCGGATGGAGGACGCCGGTCACGTTGTCGAGATCGGTCTGGTACACCAGCAGCGTCGTGGCGTGTCCCGCTTTTGCGACGTGCTGCAGCAGCGCGTCGCCCGAGGTCTCCGCCGCGATGCCGACCAGTTCGGTGCGCGGCATCATGATCGTACCGGCGGTGAGGTCGGAGAACCCGAACACGCGGTGCAGCATCTGCTCTTCGTGCTCTTCGAGCACGCCCGCTTCCTGACTGGCGGTCACCAGCATCTTGAGCTCTTCTTCCGAGTGCACCATGGAGTGTCCGCCCGAACCTCGCATCCCGAGCAGGTTGACGACGGTGCGTCCGGCGCTGTTGAGCAGCTGGATGAAGGGCCAGAACACCTTCATGAAGATCTCGGTCGGCTTGACGACGAGCAGCGCGGTTTTCTCGGCGCGTTCGAGCGCAATCGTTTTTGGCGCCAGTTCGCCGAGCGTGATGTGGAGCGCCGTCACGAGCGTGAACGCGATCGCGATGGCGATGCTGCTGATGGTGGCCTCGGTGATGGTGATCGGCAGGTGCGCCACAATCGGACGCAACATCGAGGCGAGCGTCGGCTCGCCGATCCAGCCGAGGCCGATGCTGGCCATGGTGATGCCGAGTTGTGTGGCGGCGATGTACCGATCCGGATCGCTGGCCGCGCGCCGCACCGCGCGCGCGCCGCGATGCCCTTCGGCAATCAACTGATCGATGCGCGTCTTGCGCACCGTGACAATGGCGAACTCCGCCGCGACGAAGAAGCCGTTCGCGAACACGAGCGCCAGCACCCAGGCAATTCGCCAGAGGGCGCCGGTGATCGAATGGTCCTCCATGTCCTTGTCCTTCTCCCTTGACGGACTCGTCTGCCGCCGTTCTGCACGACTCTAGCAGACCACGCGATCGCGGTGATGAGAAGGGTGTCTCGTTGACGCGAGGTTCTCGCGTCTGGCGCTACCTTACTGCGTCACATAGCTGGGATATAATTCCGGTCTTATTCGATTGCGTTGACGCGCGCCTGTGGCACGTCGCTCTTGCTGGAGCGCCCACACGGTTCGCGCCGCCGATCGCCGAGGAGCGTATGGCTACCTGTCCCGAGTGCGATGCCGAGATTGAAGTCGACGAGTTCGATGTCGATAAGGGTGATGAGTTGAGCTGTCCCGAATGCGGCACGAACCTCGAAGTCACCAGCCTCTCTCCGATCGAACTCGACATCGCGCTCGACGACGATGACGATGACGACGACCTCGATGGCGAGGACGGCGACATGGACGGCGACGACGAGGACGATGAGGATGAAGACGACGACGAGGAC
>JAISPN010000157.1 GCA_031274845.1 Acidobacteriaceae bacterium | reverse complement strand
TGGAGCGGTCGCGCGCCGATTGCAGCGTCCACCCGCTCATCTGCGGAATAAAGACATTGCGGATGAGTTGCTGGGTGATCGTGCTCGTCGCCTGCACGCGTCCCGATTTGCCAATCAGGGCGTAGAGGATCGCGCCGGTGGAGCGGATCGGATCGATGCCCGGGTGGTAGTAGAAACGGCGATCCTCGATGGCGAGCACCGCTTGCACCATGGGCGGCGCGATGCCACTCAGATGCACGCGCCGTTGTTTCGCGCGCTCCTGCAACATGGTGCTCAGGACCGGCGCGTCGAGCGTCAACTGCTCCTGCGCGCGTCCGGCCAGCTCGAGCAGTTCGATCCGATCGCTCGGCCGTGATGGCGCTGGCGGCGCCTTGCGTTTGGCTGCGGGGGGCGCCGGACGCACGAACGCGACGCGAACCTTTTGCCCTCGAAACTGCGCGGCGCGTGGAATGAGCGTCACCGCGTCTGGTTCGACCGTGAATTCGCCCGGCCGATCGCTCGCCTGACGTTCGGTGTAGCCGAGGTCGTTCAGACGATCGATGAGCTGACGATTCGTGATCGCCTGCCCGCGGCGTAGTTCGAGCGGCCGCGCGTAGATCGTCGGCACCGTGCGTTGCCGTTCGCCGTGGAGCTGGACGTCGATGAGATTCGCAAAGCGGATGTAGTAGTACGGACCGGCGATGGCGCCCACCACGATCGGGATGGCGCAGACCACGGCGAGCGCGCGAATCCACCGCTTCCGCCAGATTGCACTCAGCCGGATGGTGAGACGGTAGTGCGAGGGATTAAATCGTGACAATCCAGTGATGCCCTGATTCAAGGGGCAACGCCTGTTCGAGCCGATCGACGAGCGCGGGACCGTATTGGTTCAGGAACGAGACGACACTGATGGTCCGTTCCTGTGCGTGTCCCTGCGGAAACGTCATGGCCCGAGTGCGGACGAACTGACGCCGCAGCGTTTCGTCGCGGCGCTTTGCCGCCTGAATCATCTTGTTGTGCAGTGTGCCGAGGTCGTGCTCCATGCGGGTGAGCGTGGAGCGCGCGGCGCCTTCGAGCGTTGGATCGATGGCGGGGAGCGCGGCGATGAGCGCCGTCATCTCCGTGGTGACCGCGGACGTGGTGCGCGCAAACGCCGCGTCGACCGCCGGGGGAATCTGTGCTTCGAGCAACTGATTCAGCGTCGAGTCGTCTTGCGGCTGCAGCGTGTCGAGCGCGACGTGGTATTTCGTCAGAAAGCGCAGCGCCGCCGAGTCGAGCAGCGTGGCGGTCGCGCGCGGGTACATCAACGGCATCGGCACGCCAAACCGCGCGTAGATCGCTTTGAGCTGTCCAAGGTACGCCAGCTCGTTCGGTCCCGCGACGTACGCGATGGTGGGGAAGAGCGTGTCCTGCACGATCGGGCGGAGGAGCACGTTCGGGCTGAACCGCTCCGGGTGCGCGGCGGCGATCGCGGCCAGCGCGGCCGGCGTGCTGCGCTCGTCGCCGGCCAGCAGCATGTCGCCGTCGCGGCGGATGGCGACGCGTTGGCTGTCGTTGTGGAAGAGCGCCACCCCGCCCGCGGGCGGCTGCACTTGCGCGTGATAGCCCTGCTCCACGAGCGCGGCGCCGGCGGCGCTTGCGAGCGTCGACGTGTCGCCAGGCGCCGTCAGCTCCTTCACGAAGAGATCGGCGGCGAGTGGTTTGGCGGCAGGATCGGACGCGTCGAAGACGACGAGCCCGCGTGGTCCGAGGAGCCGTTCGAGCCAGCACCCGAATGCCTCAGAGACCGTTTTGCCGGGCGCCCAGTCGCTTCGAAGATCGTTGAGCAGCGCGTCGCGGAATTCCGTGGCCGGAAGCGTGGCGGCGAGTTCGTCGATTGCCTGCGTCACCGAGTCGTCGAGGTGAATGCGGCCGACCGATTCAGCCGTCGTGCGCGGCGGCAGCGAGATCGCGCGGGCGCTGAGCGCGTCGTCGAGCACCGTGCAGGATCGGACCTCGTCCCAATCGTGATCGTCGGCATCGATCCAGAACACGGCGAGCGCGGGCACGTCATGTTCAGCCGAGATGTGCTCGGCCAGTTTCAACGCGGTCAGCGCCTTGAGCAGCGTGTAGAGCGGACCGCCGAAGAGTCCCGCCTGTTGACCGGTGACGATAGCGACGCTATTTGGATCGGCCAGTCGTATGGCTGCCGCGCGCGCGGCCGGCGGCGCGTGACGCTGCTCCTGCTGGCGCGCGATGATGGCGGCGATAGCGTCGCGGCGCAAGTCACGCTGCTGCACGCGATGAATCAGATCGCGCCAGGCGTTCGGGTCTTGTGGGTCACCGGCAAAGAACGGCGCCAACGCGTGGAAGTTGAACGTGTAGTCCGACGCGAGGCGGCGCGTGGAGGAAAACTGGCGCACATCGACCGCGATCGTCGTCGATGCTGTGCTGGAGGTCGCCGGGAACGACGGCGTGCTGCTCGAATTCGACGTCACCGGAACCGTACTCTAGCACGGGGGTGCTGCTAGAGTCGGCAGGCTCCGGATCACGTGAATGACCCTGTGGTGCTCTTGTGGTTTTTACGCGCGCGGACGTCGCGGTCGTCCGTTCGCGCGAGACGAGGCGGTCTTTCGTGCGCTGGTGCGGCGTCCCGGAAGGGATGCGGCGCTCATGATGTCCACGCGCCACTTGGGATCGACACGCGGCGAGATAGTGGCCTTTGCGACCTTGACGACCGTGCGCGGGGCGTGGCTCGGCTGTTGCTCGGCGAGGTAGATCGTCAACATCTCTCGCATCGCGCGTTCCGCCTCTTCGTGAGTCTTGGCCTGCGCGTAGAGTGGTACGCCGGGGATATAGGCGCTAATCGCGCCACTCGCTTCCGTCTCGAAGACGATGGGATAGTGGAATGTCATGTGATACCTGCGTCCTTCAGGATGCGATAGCCGAGCGCGCCGGATTCTCGGGAGCGATGGACCGTTACCCAGACAAAGCGTCCGTCGGCATGAACGAACCGGCGATGACTTCCCTTGCCGGTGCGGTCTTCCTTGAATCCGGCCTTTTGCAAGGCGCGGATCACTTCGCCCCACGTCACGAGAGAATTGTAATCCTGTCGATCGGTTCAAACGAATCGTGAGGCGCGCCGTATCAAGCGACCGGGCGGATATTGTCGTGATCAATTCCTGAGGATCGAGAGACGAAGGTGCGCACGTTCGAGCACGGGCTAAACGATTGAACAGGAGGTGGTTCAGTGTTACGATCACGCACCTTCCTCTGAGGAGTATCCACGCTGAACACGGACGCTGCCGGCCCCGCGCCTCCTGACGCCTTCGGACCCTTTCGTGTTCTCCATCAGATCGGTGCGGGCGCTCTTGGCCCGGTATTTCGCGCCTATCACCCCGAGCAGGATCGCCTCGTCGCCGTCAAATTGTTCCGTCTCGATCTCACGTCCGATCACGCCGAGCGGTTCGTTGCGCACCTGGACGCGCTTGTCGCGGCGGATCTCTCGCACGCCGCCATTGCCACGCCGATTGCCGCGGGATTTGCCGACACGCTGCCGTACCTCGCGCTCGATTTCGTGACGGCCGAGCCGCTGGACATCTACGCGCGCGATGCGGGCGTGGTCCCTTCCGCGGACATCGTGCGCTTGGTGGGGCAGCTTGCGGCCGGGCTTGATTTTGCCGCTGAGCATGGCCAGTGTCATGGCGCGCTCCATCCGCGCGACGTGCTCGTGTCGGCGGACGATGTGCGTGTGACCGGGTTGGGGATTGCGCAGGCGCTTGCGGACATCGGCGTCACGTTGCCCGCGCGACGGCCGTACACCGCGCCCGAGCGGACGAGCGAAGCGCGCGTCGAGCGCACGGCCGATGTCTATAGCGTGGGCGTCCTCGTGTACGAACTGCTTGCCGGCCGCCGGTTGTCGGGCGCGAGCGAACAGGCGGTGCAGACGCTTGAAATTGGCGATGGTCACGTGAGCGGCGTGCGCGAGGCGTTGCGCCGGGCGCTGGCCGACGATCCGGGGGATCGTTACGACACCGTCTCAGCGTTTGTTGAGGATCTCCGCATCGCGTTGCACGGGGCCTCATCGTTGACGCGCGCATCGCGGCGGCGACGCAAGACCGGTGATACGCCTGTGGCTTCCGCGCTGTCATCCATGGCGCTTGAACTCCCGCTGCTGGCGGCGTTCTCCGAGCCAGAGCCTGATTCCGAGCGCGAGTTCACGCGCGACGAAGCGCCGGTGCCGGTCGCACGCCTTGAGCCTGAACCGGTCACGGCGCCCGAGCCGCTGCTGACCATTGCTGCCAACGACGATCACGACAGGGACGAGCCGATGAACGAGCGTGATGAGTTCGAGCGTGAGTCGAACGATCTGTTCGCGGATGTATCCGTGGAGCCTGTCGAGACAGCCACGATGCCGTCCGCCGATCGCTTCACATCCGGACAGACCGGCGATCGAAGTGAACCTCCGCCGATCCGTCACGAGAGCGCGTTCGAGCAAACCCGGTCAGCGCTGTGGCCGATTTTTCTGGCGGTCGTGATCGGCGTGGCGCTCGGGAGCTTCGTGACGGCGATGGTCATGCTTGGACGCGACACTGGCACGGACGGTGCGGCGCCGAAGGCTGCTGAATCGCAGACAGCGCCGATTGTTGTGGACGAACCGCCGGTGGTTCCGCCTCGCGAACCAGAGCGCGCCGTCGCTCCTCCGGCGCGCCCGGTGGCGGCAGCGCCTGCGCGGCCATCCGCGCCTGTCACCTCGTCTCTGCCGGCTACTCCGGCCGGACGGCTGCTCGTGCGATCGACGCCGAGCGGCGCGCGCGTGACGGTCAACGGCAAGGATGCCGGCGTGACGCCTGTCACGATTCGCGATCTCGCGAACGGGACGCACACCGTGCGCATCACGCGTGACGGCTATCTCGCTGTCGAGCGTCGCGTGTCGCTGGCTGGCGCACGGCCGTCGCAACGGATGACGGTGACGCTTACGCGCGTGCCGACACCATCAACGGCGCCTGCCGCGTCGGCCAGATCTGCAACATCTGCCACATCCGCGGCGTCCGACGAGGGCGGTTCGCTCTATGTGAATTCACTCCCGGCTGGCGCGAATGTGTTCGTCGATGGGAAACTGATAGGACAAGCACCATTCATGATGCCGGGTCTCGCACAGGGCGAGCACACCGTGCACATGGAACTCGAAGGCTACCAACGCTGGGCGTCATCAGTACGCATTGTCGCCGGCAAGGTGAGCCGTGTTTCCGGATCGCTCGAGAAGTAGCATGCAGGAGAGAGAAGCAGTATTGGTCCTCGAAGACGGCAGCGTCTTTCGGGGCATGGCCGCTGGTGCGGACGGCGTCGCCACGGGCGAGGTTGTGTTCAACACGAGCCTCAGCGGATATCAGGAAATTCTGACCGACCCGTCGTATTCGAGACAGATCGTCACGATGACCTGTGCGGAGATCGGGAACTACGGCGTCTCGACCGCCGATGTCGAATCGCGTGCGCCGCGGGTGGCCGGATTCGTCATCCGTGATGAATCGCCGCTCGCCAGCAACTGGCGCGCGACCGGCACGTTGCGCGACTACCTCGCAAGCCACGGCATCGTCGCCATCTCGGATATCGATACGCGCGCGCTCACGCGGTTGTTACGTTCTTCTGGTGTGATGCGAGGCGTCATCGCGACCGGATCGCAGCTCGATGTGGAAGCGCTCGTGCAAGAGGCGCGTCAGATTCCGCAGATGGAAGGATCGGATCTCGTTACAGGGGTGACGACGCCACGCGCGTTCGACTGGCAGGCGGAAGACCCTGACGAGTACGACATTCCGGTCGAGCATCGCGCGACGCGGCGCCTGAAGATTGCCGCGTACGACTTCGGCATGAAGTGGAACATCCTGCGCCGATTGAGCGCGCACAACTGCGACATCCGCGTCTATCCCGCGGCGACACCCGCGGCGGACGTGCTCGCGACGAACCCGGACGGCGTTTTCCTGAGCAACGGTCCCGGCGATCCGGCGGCGGTGCCGTACGCGATTACGAGCGCGCGCCAGATCGTCCAGGCGAACATCCCCACGTTCGGCATCTGTCTGGGCCATCAGATTCTCGGTCTGGCGATGGGCGGGAAGACGTTCAAGCTGAAGTTCGGGCACCGTGGCGGCAACCATCCGGTCAAGAACCTGGAAACAGGGAAGATTGAAATCACGTCGCAGAATCACGGCTTCGCGGTCGATCCTGCCTCGCTCCCGTCCGATGTCCTCGTCACGCACACGAATCTCTACGACGGGACGGTCGAAGGGTTGCGCCACAAGACGCACCCGGTGTTCTCTGTCCAGTACCATCCGGAAGCGGCGCCGGGGCCGCACGATGCGGACTATCTGTTTCAGCACTTTGTGCAGTTGATCGAGGAGAGGCGGGGGTAGAGCCAGGGCAATGCCGAGACGAAACGACTTGAAGCGGGTGTTGGTGATCGGTTCGGGACCGATCGTGATCGGTCAGGCGTGCGAGTTTGACTACTCGGGATCGCAAGCGTGCAAGGCGCTGCGTGCCGAGGGGCTCGAGGTCGTGCTGGTCAACAGCAATCCAGCCACGATCATGACCGACCCGGAGCTTGCCGATCGCACCTACGTCGAGCCGCTCACGACGGAGTTCCTCGAAGCGGTCATCGCGAAAGAACGTCCTGATGCGATTCTGCCGACGGTCGGTGGTCAGACGGCGCTCAATCTGGCGGTCGATCTGGCCGATGCCGGCGTCCTCGAGAAGTACCACGTCACGCTGATTGGCGCGTCGATCGACGCGATCAAGATCGCGGAAGATCGGCAACTGTTCAAGGACGCGATGCGCACGATTGGGCTCGACGTGCCGCAGAGCGGCGTCGTCACCGATCTCGAGCAGGCGCTGGCGCTGGTCCGCGAGTTTGGCACAACCGGCATCGGATTTCCGTTCATCATCCGCCCGTCGTTCACGCTTGGCGGCGTTGGCGGCGGCATCGCCTACAACATCGACGAGTTCGAAGAACTCGTCACGCGCGGGCTTGAGCTGAGCCCGGTCCACCAGATCCTCATCGAGGAATCGGTGATCGGCTGGAAAGAGTTCGAGCTCGAAGTGATGCGCGATGTCGCCGATAACTTCGTCGTCATCTGCTCGATCGAGAACATCGATCCGATGGGCGTGCACACCGGCGACAGCATCACCGTCGCGCCGATTCTCACGCTGAGCGACAAGGAATATCAGCGGATGCGCGACGCGGCGCGTCTCATCATCCGCAAGGTCGGCGTGGAGACCGGTGGCTCGAACATCCAGTTCGCGGTGAATCCCGCGAACGGCCGGATGATCGTCATCGAGATGAATCCGCGCGTGTCGCGATCGTCGGCGCTGGCCTCCAAGGCCACCGGCTTCCCGATTGCGAAGATTGCCGCCAAGCTGGCGCTCGGCTATCACCTCGACGAAATCCCGAACGACATCACGCGCGTCACGCCCGCCTCCTTCGAGCCGACCATCGACTACGTCGTCGTCAAGATCCCGCGGTGGAATTTCGAGAAGTTCCCGCAAGCCGATCGGACGCTGACGACGCAGATGAAGTCGGTGGGCGAGGCGATGGCGATTGGGCGCACCTTCAAGGAAGCGTTTATGAAGGGGGTGCGGTCGCTCGAACTCGGACGAAGCGGCCTGCTGTTTGCCGCCTCGCCGCTCGACGAGGAAGACGATGCGGAACTGCGGAAGCGGTTGGCGATTCCCACCGATCGACGCCTGTGGGATCTCTTCCGCGCGATTGCGCGCGGCTGGAGCGTCGATCAACTGCACGAGATCACGAAGATCGATCGCTGGTTCTTGCAACAGTTCATCGAGATTGACGAGATGCGCGCCTCTGCGGCCGCGAGCGGTCTTGCCGGGCTCGGCCGCGATCCGATGCGGCGTCTGAAACGCGCCGGATTTGGCGATCAGGAAC
>JAISPN010000155.1 GCA_031274845.1 Acidobacteriaceae bacterium | reverse complement strand
CTCGCGCGCGACATTCGTGACGCCGCCCGAGGCGCCGCTGCCGGAAAACGGACAGGTCGTCCGGATGCTCCTGGCGGCGGGCCTCTACGATACGGCGCTAAACGAGCTTCAGTATGCCCGCAAGGTCTGGGGCGATTCATCGGCGATTCAGGCGACGGTCGCGTGGACCGATCAGCAGATGTCGCGCGGAGAAATCGGGATGCCACGGTTTCAGTTGCTGCGGGGCGCGATTAACGCCATGAAGCGGGCGTATCCGCAGTACATGACCGTCGAAGGCAACGAGTTACCTCGCGAGGTGCAGACGGTGATCTTTCCGATCGCCTACTGGGAGCTGATCAAGAAGCACGCGACCGCCAACGATCTCGATCCGTACTTGATGGCGGCGCTGGTCTCGCAGGAGTCGACGTTTGTGGCGGACATCCGCTCGCACGCGAATGCCTACGGGTTGACGCAGCTTCTGCCAAGCACGGCGCGTCAGTACGCGCAGAAGGTCAACGTCTCGTACTCGACGCGTGTGTTGACCGATCCTGAAGCCAATCTGCGGATCGGCACGCGCTATTTCGCCGAACTCTTGCAGCGGATGGGCTCGGTGCCTCTCGCGCTGGCCAGTTACAACGCGGGCGAACGCCCGGTCCGTCAGTGGCTGGCGGCGAAGGCCGATCTGCCGAGCGACGAGTTCATCGACGACATCCCGTATCCAGAGACGCAGCAGTACGTCCGGAAGATCCTCGGCACCGCTGAAGATTACCGCCGCTTGTACGGTGAGGGCGCCACCTTCGACGACTCGCTCGACAAGACGCCAACGTTGTCCCGTGCCGCCGCGACGCCGGCTGCGAAATCCGCCGCGCCCGCGAAGGCGGCGCCCGCGAAGAAGCCGACACCGAAACCGATGCCGACGCCCACCGTCAAGCCACGCAGCAAGGCGACGAAGCCGTAACAATCGCCTCAGTAGCCATCGTTCATGTCGAAACTGACAGGGTCAAAAAAAGCGACTCAGTTCACCGAATCGATCATCCGCGAGATGACGCGTCTCAGTCAGCAGTACGGGGGCGTGAACCTCTCACAGGGGTTTCCTGATTTTCCCGCACCGGCGCTCGTGAAAGACGCCGCGTGCGCGGCCATTCAGGCCGACGTCAACCAATATGCCGTGACGTGGGGCACGCGGACGCTTCGTGAGGCCATCGCGCGCGAGTTCGCGCGCCGCTACGGCGTCCACGTGGTGCCGGACGAGCAGGTGACGGTCTGCTGCGGCGCGACGGAAGCGATGATGGCCACGCTGATGGCGCTTGTCGATCCGGGGGACGAGGTGGTCATCTTCGAGCCGTTCTACGAGAACTACGGCCCGGATGCGATTCTGTCTGGCGCGACGCCGCGCTATGTGACCTTGCGGGAACCGACCGCGCGCGAGTCGTCGTGGACCTTCGATCCCGATGAACTGGCGGCGGCGTTTGGCAACAAGACCAAGGCGATCATCATCAACACGCCGAACAATCCGACCGGCAAGGTGTTCACGCGCGACGAGCTTGAGACGATCGCCGCGCTCTGCCGCAAGTGGGATGTGATTGCGATCGCCGACGAAATCTACGAGCACATCGTCTACGGCGCCGCGCGGCACGTGCCGATGGCCAGCATCGAGGGGATGGCGGATCGGACGGTGACGATTAACAGTCTGTCGAAGACCTACAGCGTCACCGGATGGCGTGTCGGCTGGACGATTTCTCCCGCGCCGCTCACCGGCGCGATCCGCAAGGTGCACGACTTTCTCACGGTCGGTGCCGCCGCGCCGTTACAGGAAGCGGGGGTGGCGGCGCTTGGTGTGCCGGAGACGTATTACGCGGAGTTGGCGGCGTCGTATCAGCGCCGGCGCGACATGCTGCTCGACATCCTGACGCGGCATCATTTCCGGTGCTATGTTCCAGACGGCGCGTATTACATCATCACCGACATCGCCGGGTTCGGATTTCCGAGCGACGTCGAGTTTGCCCGTCATCTCGTGAAGGACGTGGGTGTCGCCGCCGTGCCAGGGAGCAGCTTCTATCGCCATGCCGCGCTTGGCCGCACGAAGTTGCGCTTCTGCTTCTGCAAAAAAGACGAGACGCTCGTCGAGGCTGAACGGCGGCTCCACGCGCTTGCCGCGCCCGCGGCGATTCGCGTGCACTGAGCGCACGCCTTCTGACGTGAGCCGCGCCGCCGTCCCTGACGGTTAGTACCGCGCGACGAGGCCGAAGTAAATCCCGTTCAGATCGAACCGTCCCGTGTCTTTGTCGATTTGGTAGGCGACGTTGAACGTCCGGTAGCCAAATTGCGCGCCGAAGTTGTTGGTGACGTTCATCGTGCCGTAGGCGTTGATTTCGGCGTAGTGCGCATTGTACTTCTGTGAGGCGCTTGCCGGGACGGTGATGCCGCTCAATTCGCCGGTGAGCGAGAGACGGGGGATGACGTAGTAGCGGAAGATGCCACCGAGCGCAGGGATGGGTCCTCTGGCGTGGATGGATTCATTGATGACGGGCGTGAGCAGCGAGGCGGTGAAGTCCGTGTATTTGGCCTCCAGAATCACGCCGGCAAACCAGCGATCCTGTGAGAGGAAGTCGTACTCGTACGCGAAGCGGTACGCCTTCCAGTCGAGCGAGGAAACCACCGGAGAGCCGACCGTGTAGCGTTGACCGTTGAACACGAGTTCGCGCGTAAGGGTGACCGGCCCCTGGTCGTATTTGATCGGGACGAACTGGAAACGGAATTTGTGTTTCTGCGCCGGGTGAAGGACCGCCTGAAACGAAGTGAAGCGCTGATCGGTCAGGCCGAGGTCGTTTTTGAAATCGATGTTCGATCCGATGACGTTGAACTGTTCGCCAGAGATACCCATGGTGGAGGCCGGGGTCCAGAATCCCGCCGAACCTTCAATGTGGTACGTCTCGCCGATCACTGAATCGTTTGACATGCGTGGGCTGAACTGCGCCGATGCTGGACCGGCGATGCACAGCAGGCCCGCCGTCAGCGCGCCGCAGAGTCGGAAGGTCATATTGGTGAACATCGGTTCATCCTACTCGCAGTTGTGAGCGAGTACAAGAACACAAAAACGGAACCACAACCATATGAACGCTCGCCGTGAGCGTGCTGATCGGCCGGGCCATGGCTGGGGATGATCGCGGAAATCGACCGTCTGATTTCCCCGTCACACCCATCTGCCGATTGCACATTCCAAATTTTTCGTTATCCTTAAGGAAATTTATGAGGTGGGGCGGTGCCAGCGCTGTTCGGCATCCCCTGACGTCTACAGGTGCCAGATGATTTTCACCCTTCCGGGAGCACTGCGCATCGTGCCGATCGATCTCGAGTGAAACACGCGTCAACGTATCAACACGCAACATCCCAGGGAGTAACAACAGTATGAGTGGTGAAGCCTTAAAAAACCGCTGGCTGATCGCGGTCACGGCCCTGCTGGTGCAAGTTTGTTTGGGGTCGGTCTATGCCTGGAGTGTGTTCGTCAAACCGTTGATGGCCAGCGAGGGGTGGTCCGAGATCCAGGTGACGCTCACCTTCAATATGGCGATGGCCTGCCTGGGGATCGGCACGATGATCGGCGGCTGGTGGCAGGACAAGGTTGGCCCGCGCATTGTCACTACGTTTGCTGGTGTCATCTACGGCCTGGGCTTTTTGATCGCGTCCTATTCCATCAGCCAGCACTGGCTGCCTGGCGTCTATGTCGGCTATGGCCTCTTCAGCGGCTTGGGCATGGGGTTCGGGTATATCTGCCCGGTGGCCATGATCACCAAGTGGTTCCCCGACAAGCGCGGTCTGATGACCGGCGTCAACGTGATGGGCTTTGGCGTTTCCGCGCTCATCATGGGGCCGATTGCGTCGCGCCTGATCATCTCGTCCGGTGTGTCCAATACCTTGCTCTATTTCGGCGTGATCTACGGCGCCCTCGTGCTCGTCTGCGCGCAGTTCTTCGTCAATCCGCCGCAGAATTGGGTGCCGCAGGGCTGGGTGCCGACCGGGAAGGTGTCAAAGAGCGCCTCCGCCATTCACTACACGCCCAAGCAGGCACTCTCGACCTCCCGGTTCTGGATGCTGTGGGCGATGTTGTCGTTGAATACGTCCGCCGGCATCATGATTGTGAGCCAGGCGTCGCCGCTGGCCCAGCAGCAACTGGGGATCGATGCCAGTGCCGCTGCCGCCATCGTGGGTATCATCGGCCTGTTCAACGGCGGTGGCCGTATCGTCTGGGCGTGGATTTCCGACAAGATCGGTCGCGCGCAAGCTTATTTCCTGATCTTCGCGATGCAGATCCCGCTGTTCTTCTATCTGCCCACCATCCACAACGTGGCGATTTTTACCGTCGTGGTCTGCTTGATCGAGCTGTGCTACGGCGGGGGCTTCGGTGTGATGCCGTCGTTTGCCGCCGACTTTTTCGGTTCGAAATATGTCGGGGGGATCTACGGTTTCATCCTGTTGGGCTGGGGCTTTGCGGCGATCCCGTCGCCGTTGCTCATGGCCTATATCCATAAGACCACGGGTGTGTATTCGACAGCCATCGTTACGCTGGGGGTGGTGCTGATCTTCGCCTTGATTATTCCGGTCATGGCGTATCGCGCCGGCAACCGGATGGTCGCCGCGGCGAAAGACGGAGCCGTCGCGTAGCCGCACGGGCATGATCGAGCGTCGAGGGCAGCGGCTACGGCCGTTGTCCCCGCCGCACCTCACTGTACGGCCATACACGGGCCTTCGCCTTACAATCAAAAGACCTTTCCATGGCAGTGCTGACGCGTTCGTTCAAGCGAAAGCTCGCCGTGACGGCCATCGCCGCCCTGGGGTTCGTGTGGCTGTACGAAGTCACGATTCCAGACTCGCGGTTTTCCATGATCCCGCTCGGGTTCGAGCGGATGGTCGATGCGGAGAGTCCTCCGGTGGCTGGCGGCCGATTTCTTTTTTCAGCCACGGCGTACTGCAAGGGACTCGTGACCAGTTCCGGCGTCGCCGTGCAGAGCGGCATCATGGCGGCCGATCCGGCGCTTCTGCCTGTCGGGTCCGTGGTGCGTCTCGATATCGGCGACGAGAAGTACGACGGCATCTACACGGTGCTCGATACCGGTCCCGCCGTGCAGGGGCGCGGGGTTGATGTCTACATGTGGAGCTGTAATGAAGCGCTCCAGTTCGGCCGGCGTCAGGCGCAGTTGACGATCTTGCGCCTTGGCTGGAACCCGCGCGCGACGACATCGAGCTTTGTCGACCGTCTGCTGAAACGTCCCGAACCATCGAAGGCGATTCCGGCGCGTCCGCTGCCGATCATCGAGGTGCCCGCGCTCGCGCCGAAGTCTTTCCAGCCCGATCAGCCTTAGGACTCAGACTTTTGATCGTGATGGCGATGCTGGATGATCGCCAGATGCCGGCGCTTTCGCACGAACGCCAGCGCCAAGGGGTACGCGATCGCGGCGAGGAGCGTGCAGCCGATCAGGGAGCCGATGATGAACGGCGCCAGCAGCGGCTTCAGCAGATCGGCGAGTCCATGCCAGAACGCCTGCGTGCTAATCGATAACTCGAAGAGCGCGACCAGCCGTTCGCGGAATCCGCTTGGCAGCCCTTTGTGGACGATGGCCGCGCCGAGCATGGTCGTCGAGGTGTAGTAGCCGCCGATGATCCAGGGCAGGTTCGAGTAGACACCCAGCAGGACCGCCACACGATTCAGATTGAGGACGAACGCCAGCGCGATGGCGACAATCGTGTGAAAGCCGAGGAACGGCGAGAAGCCGAGGAACACGCCGAGCGCGAATGCGGCCGCGGTGCGCTCCGGCGTATCGTGGATGTGCAGCAGCGTATCCAGCCAGCGGCGGATAAGAGATTTCGTCAGGTGAATCATCGAAAGTGGCTGAATCCTTCCGGGAACGTGGCGGTCTCTGCCGGCGCGTTGACGAACTGGAGATCGCGTTCCTTGGTACACACCCCCACGCGCGTGACAGTAACGCCCGCGGCTCTTGCCGCGGCGAGAAACCGTCGCCGCGCACGCGGCGTGACCGTGAAGAGCAGTTCGTAATCGTCGCCGAGCGTGAGCAGCGAGGTCCCCGGATTGTGAGCGTCGGTATCGGTCCACGCGAGCGCGGCCGGTTCAAACGGAATCGTCGTGAAATCAATGGTGGCGCCAACGCCGCTGGCAGTCGTCACGCGCTGGATGCCATCCGCGAATCCATCGCTCAAGTCGATGCACGCGGATGCCGCGCGGTTTCTGGCGACGATCATCCCGGCCCGCACCCGTGGCACAGGATAGAGATAGCGTTGGACGCACGGATTCGTTGCGGCATCGAGTGGCGCGGTGGCCTGTTGAAGCATCTGCAGGCCAGCGCCCGCGGCACCGATCGTCCCGGTGACGTAGATCTCGTCGCCGGGCATGGCGCCGCTTCGCACCAGCGTCTGCCGCCGTTTGACCGTGCCGATGGCGGTGATGTCGAGCATCAAGGGGCCGGGCGATCGCGTCAGGTTGCCGCCGATGACGTGCACGTGATGCGCGGCGGCAAGTGTGGCGATGCCGTCGATGATGCCGTCGAACTCATCGCAGGGGAGTGCCGTTGGCAGCACGAGCGACAGCAGCGCGCTGCGCGGCGCGGCGCCCATGGCGGCCAGATCGCTGAGGTTGACGGCAAGCGCGCGATGACCGATGGCGCCGGGAGGCGACCAGCGTCTGTCGAAGTGAATCCCTTCGACGCTGGCATCGACAGTAAGGACATCGAGGCGGTTCCGCTCCGGTTCCACCACAGCGGCATCGTCGCCAATGCCGACAGCGAGCCACGAAGGCGCCGGGGGCAGGCGCGACTGAATCCGCGCGACGAGATCGCGTTCTGTGAGAGAGGAGATGGTCACTTGGCGTAGTCGACGGCGCGCGTCTCCCGAATCACCGTGACCTTGATCTGTCCCGGATATTCCAGCTCGTTCTCGATGCGGCGGGCGATGTCCTTCGACAGCCAGACCGCTTCCTCGTCTGAGATCTTCTCGCTTTCCACCATGATGCGGATTTCCCGGCCGGCCTGAAGCGCGAACGACTTCGACACGCCGTTGAACGAGTCGGCGATGCCTTCGAGTTTTTCGAGCCGCTTGACGTAGGACTCGAGGATGTCGCGGCGCGCGCCGGGGCGTGAGGCTGAAATCGCGTCGGCGGCCTGGACGATCATCGCTTCGAGCGAGGGCCAGTCGATGTCCATGTGATGCGCGGCCATCGCCATCACCACCGGCTCAGACTCACCGTGCTTGCGGAGAAATTCAATTCCGAGTTCGAGGTGCGTGCCCTGCATCTCGCGATCGATCGCTTTGCCGATGTCGTGAACGAAGGCGGCGCGGACGGCGACATGCGCGTCCAGGCCAACCTCCTTGGCCATGATGCCGGCGAGCCGAGCTACTTCCGCCGAGTGCGACAGCACGTTCTGTCCGTAGCTGGTGCGGTACTTCAGACGGCCCATCAGCCGCAGGATTTCAGGATGAAGATCGTGGAGGCCAAGCTCGAAGGCGACAGCCGCGCCTTCCTTGCGCACCTCCTCGTCGGTCTCGTCCTTCACGCGCTGCACGATCTCTTCGATCCGCGCGGGATGAATGCGTCCGTCGGCGATGAGTTTCTCGATCGCCTTCTTCGCAATTTCGCGACGATACGGATCGAAGGCGGAGAGGATGATCGCGCCCGGCGTATCGTCGATGATGAGGTCGACGCCGGTGGCGAGCTCCAGCGCGCGGATGTTGCGTCCTTCGCGTCCGATGATGCGCCCTTTGAGATCGTCGCTGGGCAGATCGACGACCGAGACCGTCGTCTCCATCGTGTGCTCGGCGGCGCTGCGCTGAATGGCTTCGGTGATGTACTGCTTGGCGCGGTCGCTGGCGATCTCGCGCGCTTCGGCGTCGAGGCGCTTCAAGAGATTCGCGGCGTCGTGTCGCGCGTCGTGTTCGATCTGCTTGAGGAGGAGATCCTTCGCCTCGTCGGTGGTGAGACCCGAGACGCGTTCGAGTTCGTGCTGCTGGTGGGCGACGAGCTGCTGATATTTGACGGTGGCGGCGTCAATCTGTTGCTCGCGCGTCACGAGCGCCTTCTCGCGTTGCAGAATCTCTTGCGCGCTCCGCTCCGTCGCGCGGTGCCGTTCGAGCAGTTCGGCTTCGCGGTGCATCAGCGTCTGTTCGAGCGATTGCGCCTGTTGACGCTCCGTGCGCGACTGCCGCTCGGCGTCGGACAGGATCTCGTGCGCTTTTTCTTTCGCGCTGAGCACGATCTCTTTGTGCAGACGTTCGACGTCCCGCTCCGCGTCCTTCAGCAGGCGTGCGGCTTCGGCTTCAGCGCGTCCAATCGTGTCGGCTGCTATCTTCTTGCGTGTGCCAAGCCAGACCACGAACACTGCACCCGCGACGAGAAGGGCGATGAGGGCGCAGATGACATATTCGACGTTCGGCAACACGCGTGACGTCCTTTCCCGTAACCCAGTCGGGCGCCGCGCGCGCGGGAAAACGGTGTCCCGCGAACATCAGTGTCGTGGAGGGAAGCGGAACGAAAAGGCCCCGCTTTACCGTGTGGGGAGGTCGATGAACCTGCGTAAGCAGGTGGAACCGCTTTGGAAAAGCTGTGCTTCAGGCTTCCTCGCGCAGAGGCATGCACACCACACAGCGTCACGGCTCACTTAGGATAAAACGTTGGCTCAAACGAGCCTACCACCATCACGTGCAAAGCAGGGTCTTAACGCTCACCGATCCTAGTCGAGACGAGGGCCCGGTTCAATAGAGCCGGGTGAGGTCATGAGCAGACGATCGAGCAGACGTTCGATTTCACTCGTGCGCTCGGCGATCTCGCCGTACCGCGTGTGATCGGAGTCGCGGCGGCGAAAGAGTTCGTCGGCGATATTGAGCGCCGCAAGCACCGTCAACCGGACCGAATCGCCCGTTGGCGTCGTCTCGGCGACGGCGCGGATGCGCTCGTCGACATACTGGGCCAGACGTGCGACGTACTCCGGCTCAAGCGAGCTCCGAATCGGATATCGCTGACCATGAATCTCGACGGGAATGACGCGTCCGTGCTCCGCCACCACGCACCTACAGGTTGAGCGCCTCCAACTGGTCGAGCATCTCACCGACGCGCGACCGGATGACTTCGCGTTCTTCGCGCAGCGTGACGAGCTCGCCGTTGAGCGTTTCGCTGGCGGACATGCGATCGCGCAGCGTGTCGAGTTCCAGCGTGAGCCGCCGGTTCTCTTCGACCGCTTCCGCGTGCTCGGCTTTCATCCGCTCGACGAGCGAGACCAGCCGCTTCATTTTTTCCTCAAGCCGATCGATCGGTTCGAGATCGACGCTCCGGGTTGCCGTTTTTGCCATGAACATCACCGTTGCACGGCGCCATGCTCTCGCACGAGCGCCAAAAGAATTCGTTCGAACGCCGTTTGCACGTCGGCGTCGGTCAAGGTCCGGTCGGCGGCTTGAAACGTGAGCCGCACGGACAGGCTGATGGATCCATCGGGCACGCCTTTTCCCTTGTAGCGATCGAAAAAGGCGATGGCCGCCAGAGGCGCCACAGGCGTATCGGCGGCCGATTGAATGGTGTCACGAATGATCTCCGCAGGCAAGGCATCCGGGACGATGATCGAGAGATCGCGGACGACGGATGGGTACCGCGGCAGCGCGTCGATGGCATCGCGCCGCTCGGGTACCAATGCCGCGATGCTGTCGAGATTGAGTTCGGCGACGTAGACCGCATCGTGCGCGGGCGCGCCCGCGCGTTCGGCGAGCGGCGGGACGATCTGGCCGAGCACGCCGTGCTCCACGCCGTGAGCCACGATCCGCGCGGAGCGTCCACGGACGAGGAACGCGCGTTCCGTCGCTTCGATGTGTACCGTTCGATCGAGCGCATCGGCGAGCGCGCCGACGACACCTTTGAGATCGAAGAAGTCGACCTCGCGCGGCGGCGCGGACCAGTGTTCGCTGTTGGCGGCGCCGGTCCAGGCGATTGCGACGCCGCGTGTTTCGCCAGCCTCAGGCGTGAAGCGCGCGCCGATCTCGAAGAGCGCGACCTCTCGCCGCCCGTGCCTCCGGTTGTGCGCGACGGCGCCGAGCAGTCCCGGCAAGAGGGACGGACGCAGCGTGTCGAACTTCGCCGAGAGCGGATTCGCCACGGCGACGAGGGACGCTCCTTCGCTGCTCGCGGCGAACGGGGCAGCGGCGGCTTCTTCGATGAAACCGAAGGTGACCGCTTCCGAGAGTCCTGACGCGAGGAGCACGTGGCGCACGCGCTGGTCGCGCGCGGTGCGGGGATCGGGCGGCGCGGTTGCCGTCGCCATTGGCGGGAACGCCGCCTCCAATCGATCGAATCCGTAGTGGCGGCCGACCTCTTCGATGAGATCGACTTCTCTGGAGACATCGACGCGAAACGTTGGGACGGTTGCCATCCAGCCGTCGCTCGTGACTGCGACGCCGAAGCCAAGCCCTTCGAGAATACGCACGACATCGAGATCCGGAACGGTGAGACCGAGCAGCCGCGCGAGACGTGAGCGGCGGAGCAGCAGCGTTTGCGGCGTCCGTGGATGCGGATAGCAATCGACGATCTTTCCGTGCGCGTGACCGGCGCCAGCCTGTTGCAGCAACGCGAGGGCGCGTTGCAGTCCGAGCACCGGCGCGTTCACATCCGCGCCACGCTCAAAGCGTGAGGACGCTTCGGTTTTGAGGTTCAGCTTTTTGCTCGTGCGACGAACCGACGCGGGCTTGAAGGTGGCGCTCTCGAACACGATTCGCTTCGTCGAGGAAGAGACCTCGGAGCGCGCGCCCCCCATCACGCCCGCGACCGCCTGCGGCGTCTTCGCGTCGGCGATGACGAGCATGTCGGAATCAAGCGTCCGCGTGACGGCGTCGAGCGTGTCGATCGTTTCGCCGTGACGCGCGCGCCGCACACGGATTTCTCCGCCGTC
The DNA here is from genome assembly GCA_031274845.1 of Acidobacteriaceae bacterium. Taxonomy (GTDB): domain Bacteria; phylum Acidobacteriota; class Vicinamibacteria; order Vicinamibacterales; family CAVVIG01; genus CADEEX01. The sequence goes on along the minus strand of JAISPN010000155.1, from coordinate 4,605 downwards.
GAGACAGTTGATGTCGAAGGCGTGCATCGGTTGACCGAGTTCCATCAGCACGTAATTGGTGATGTCGACGCTGATGCTGATCGGCCGGACGCCAGCGGCGTGCAGGCGCTCGACCATCCACGGCGGCGTCGGGACATTCGTGATGTCCGCGACGGCGGCCGCATAGCGTGGACAGAGCTCGGTGTCTTCAACCGTCACGCGGATGCTGTCGTTACTGCCAACCGTGGTGTCCAGCGTGCGTGTGCGGTCTGAGGCGCCGAGCGATCGGACGGGGAGGTCGTAGAGCGTGCCGAGTTCGCGCGCGAATCCAAGGACGCTGAGGCAGTCGGGGCGATTGGCGGTCACCTCGAAATCGATGACCGCGTCGTCATCGCCGAGCGTCTCGATGGACGCGACTTCGAATCCGCGCAGCGCGAGCTTTCCGGCGATCTCGCCGGCCGGCGCGGTGACGTCAACGAAGTCACGTACCCAGGACAGGAGGAGTTTCATGGTGGCGAAAAGGCGCGTCCGTCAGTAGGGAAACTGTTCCAGGAACCTGAGATCGTTCTCGAAGAACAGCCGGATGTCCTGCACTTGATGCCGCAGGATGGCGACGCGTTCGATACCGATGCCGAACGCAAAGCCGGTGTAGCGTTCCGGATCGTAGCCAACCGCTTCGAACACGCTCGGGTGCACCATGCCGCTCCCGCCGATTTCAATCCAGCCGGTCTGCTTGCACATCGCGCAGCCTTGCCCGTCGCACTGCCAGCAGCTCAGATCGACTTCCGCGCTCGGCTCGGTGTACGGAAAAAAGCTTGGGCGGAAGCGAACGCGGGCGCGCTCGGAGAACATGTCGCGCGCGAAGGCGAGCAGCGTCCCCTTGAGGTCCGCCAGCGAGATGCCTTCGCCGACGACCAGCCCTTCCATCTGCGTGAACATCGGCGTGTGCGTCAGGTCGAGATCGTCCCGGCGGTACACGCGTCCCGGCGCGACGATGCGGATCGGCGGCTGGTGCGTTTGCATGTAGCGGATCTGGATCGACGAGGTATGCGTGCGCAGCATCGTGCGCCGATCATCGGGACGCCCCGATTCGCCGCAGACCGGCGAGGCGAGATACAGCGTGTCCTGCATGTCGCGCGCGGGGTGCTCGGCCGGCATGTTCAGCGCGTCGAAACAGTGCCACTCGTCTTCGATTTCCGGACCTTCGACGATCGAGAAGCCCATGCGCGTGAAGACCGCTTCCATGCGCGTGCGCACGAGGGTCAACGGATGCGGATGTCCAAGACGTGGCTGGCGGCCGGGGAGCGTGACGTCGACGGCGCCGGCCGGGCGCAGGTTAGCCTCGGCGGCGGACTGGTAGGTGTCCCAGCGGGCCTCGATGTGCTGTTTGAGTTCGTTGGCGTAGCGGCCGATGAGTTTCTTTTGATCGGCAGGGGCACTGCCGATCAACTGCATCCAGCCCGCGACGACGCTGTTTTTGCGGCCGAGATATTTGTCGCGGACCGATTGCGCGTCGCGGAGCGACGGCGCGGCGGCAAGGTCGGCTTCGAACTGTGCGAGCGCGGCTCGCACAGTGGATTCGTCGGGCAGACTCATCGAAGACCGACCCTTGACGTCGAGTGTCAGGCGGTGGCCGACGCCTTGGCTGGCGTGGCGGCGCTCTTCGCACGCGTGGCGAGCGTCGCGAAGGCCGCCGGACTCGACACGGCGAGTTCCGAGAGGCTCTTGCGATCGAGCGTCACGCCAGCCGCCTTGAGGCCGCTGATGAGCTGACCGTAGGTGAGGCCGTTCTCGCGCGCGGCGGCGTTGATGCGCACCACCCACAGACGGCGGAAGTCGCGCTTCTTGTTACGCCGGCCGACGAACGCATACTTCAGCGCCGTGTCGACCGACTCTTTGGCAGCCCGATAGAGCTTGCTCTTGTTGGCGTAGTAGCCTTTCGCCAGCCCCAGCAGTTTCTTGCGCTTGGCCCGGCGGACTGTTCCTCGTTTTACGCGTGGCATTTCTCACTCACTCCCGAAAACTCTAGGCTCTTATTTGTACGGCAGCATCCGCGCGAGCTTGGCCGCATCCGCATCGGCAACGACGGTGGTGCCGCGGAGCGCGCGCTTACGCTTGGTGGTCTTGCTGCTCAGGATGTGGCGCTTGAACGCTTTGCTGCGGAGAAACTTGCCGCTTTTCGTCCGCTTGAAGCGCTTGGCGGCGCCACGGTGGCTCTTGATCTTCTGCTTTGGCATCTTGAGGTTCTCTGTTTCTGTCGTGCTCTACTGCGCTGGCGCCGGTTTCGGCGCCGGTTTTCCTTTACCCCCACCCACCGGCTTTCGGCTCAGGATGGTGTGCATCTGGTTGCCTTCGAGTCGTGGCATCGCTTCGGCCATCGCCACCTCCGTCAGATCCTCGATCAACCGTTCGAGAATCCGGCGGCCGATTTCCGGGTGCGCCATTTCGCGTCCGCGGAAGAAGATCGTCGCCTTCACCTTGTCGCCGTCCTCGAGGAAGCGCTCGATGTGCTTCTTCTTGAACTGGTAGTCGTGTTCGTCCACTTTCGGACGGAACTTGATCTCTTTGACCTCGATGACCTTCTGGTGCTTGCGGGCCTCGCGCGCGCGCTTCTGCTCCTGGTACTGGTACTTGCCGAAGTCCATGATGCGGCAGACCGGCGGGTTCGCCGTGGGCGAGATCTCGACGAGATCGAGCCCTTTCTGCTTCGCAATCCCCAACGCCTGCGGCGGTGGCATGATCCCCAGCTGTTGCCCCGTGTCATCGATGACGCGGATTTCCCTGACGCGGATGCGCTCGTTGACGCGAACGCGATCGTCCCGGCGCGGTCCTCTGTCGAAAGCGATAACGACCTCCTGACCGACCGCTTTAGGTCGGCACCTGTTCCTGAGACACGACTACGGATTTTCGCGCAACTTCGTCGCGCGCGGCTTCCGCAAATGCCGCGATCGGGCTCGCACCCTGATCTCCACCCATTCGTGAACGCACGGAGACCGTGCCTTCCGCCGCTTCGCGGTCCCCGACGACGAGCATGTAAGGGATTTTCTGAAGTTGCGCCTCCCGGATTTTATATTGAATCTTTTCCTGGCGATCATCGAGGTCGATCCGCAACCCGGCCGCCTTCAGTTCGCCGCGCACGTTCTGCGCGTATTCGAGATGCCGATCCGCAATCGGGAGCACAATCGCCTGCACCGGCGCCAGCCACAGCGGGAACGCCCCGGCGAAGTGCTCGATCAGGATCGCGATGAACCGCTCGAAGCTGCCGAAAATAGCGCGGTGGATGACCACCGGCTGATGCTCGGTGTTGTCGGCGCCGACGTATTTCAGGCCAAAACGCGCCGGCATCTGGTAGTCGAGCTGAATCGTGCCGCACTGCCACGTCCGGCCGATGGCGTCCATGATGGTGAAGTCGATCTTCGGTCCGTAGAACGCGCCGTCGCCTTCGTTCAGCGTGTACGCCTGTCCCGCGCGTTCGAGCGCCGCCTTGAGCTGCGCTTCCGCGGAATCCCACGTGGCGATCTCGCCGAGAAAATCGGGCGGACGCGTCGACAGCTTGGCCTCGTACCGCAAGCCGAAGTCGTCGTACACCTGCTGGACGAGCCGCAGCAACCCTTCGACTTCGCCGCCGATTTGCTCCTGTGTCACAAAACAGTGCGCATCGTCTTGCGAGAACTGGCGGACGCGGGTGAGCCCAGAGAACACGCCGGACGCTTCGTTGCGGTGCAGCGGCGTCTGCTCGTGCAGACGGATCGGCAGGTCGCGATAGCTGCGCACCTCGCTCCCGAAGACCAGCATGTGGCCGGGGCAGTTCATCGCCTTGACCGCCATCTGCTCGCCGTCGTTGGCGGCGATGAGGAACATGTTCTTGATGTAGTGCGCCCAATGACCGGAGGTTTCCCACAGCGCCTTGTTGAAGATGAGCGGCGTCTTCACTTCGACGTAGCCGGCGGGGAAGAGCACGCCGCGCATGTAGTTGGCGAGCGTATGGTAGAGCGTCGTCCCCTTGTCGAGCCAGAACGCCGCGCCAGGCGCCCACTGGTGGAAAGTGAAGAGGCCGATTTCCTTGCCCACCTTGCGGTGGTCGCGCTTTTTGGCTTCTTCGATCTGCGTGAGGTGCGCCTTCAGCTCCTTGTCGGAGAAGAAGGCGGTGCCGTAGACGCGCTGCATCGGCTGATTGCGCGCGTCGCCTTTCCAGTAGGCATTCGACGTGCTGAGCAGCTTGAACGCCTTCAGCTTGCCGGTGGATGGAACGTGCGGGCCGACGCAGAAATCGACGAAGGTCTCCTTGTCCTTGATGGTGTAGCAGGACACATGGGACTGGCCGTCGGTTTTCTCGTCGATGAGTTGCACCTTGAGCGGTTCGCCCCGCTTGGCGAAAAACGCTTTCGCTTCCTCGCGTGGCCACAACTGACGCTCGTACGCGAAGTTGTGCGACGCCAACTCGCGCATCTTCTGCTCGATGGCGTCGAGATCCTCGGGCACGAACGGCCGCGGCACGACGAAGTCGTAGAAGAACCCCTCGTCGGTCGCCGGTCCGATCCCGCACTGGACGGCGGGGAAGAGATTCGTGACGGCGGCCGCCAGCAGGTGTGCCGTGCTGTGGCGATAGAGGTGCAGCGCTTCCGG
>JAISPN010000073.1 GCA_031274845.1 Acidobacteriaceae bacterium | reverse complement strand
GTCGTGCAGAACTTGCCCGGACAGATGGTGCTCGCGCAGTGGACGGCGACGCAAACGACCACGGCGAGCGGATTGCCGAGCGACTTCGACACCTACGGCAGCACGCTCGGCCGGCGGTTGTCGTCTGGCGGCGGGTTGACGACCGGGAGCACGACGCGCACGATTCCGCTCATCAAGCCAGGCACGGTGTACACGCCGCGCCGCACGCAGGTCGACCTGCGTGTGTCGAAGAACGTGCACATGGGCGGAGCCAAACGTCTGCAGGTGATGGCGGACATCTTCAACCTGTTCAACTCGAACGCCGCGGTCGGCGCGACGTCAAACGCGGGCGAGCCGCCGGCCGCCATCATCACAACCTACGCGCCGGGCAGCACGACGTGGCTCAAGCCGCTGAACATCCTGCAAGCGCGCTACGTGAAGTTCGGCGTGCAGTTGACGTTCTAATCAACGAAGCGTTCGAGGAAGAAACACAAAAGGGGGAGCGGGCAATAACGCCCGTTCCCCCTTTTGGTCTGTCGTGGTCTGTTTTTTTCTTAGAACCGCATGCCGAACGACACGCGGAATCCTCGCAGGCCGGGGTTGCCGACGCTGGACGAGGGGTAGTTGTTGTTGCTGGTGCCGGTGCCGAAGCGCGCGCCCTGGATGTAGCCGGTCGGCAGCCCGAGCGAGTCGAGCGGGCTCTTCGCGTCAGGCGTGATGACCGTGTTCCACGAGATCAATTTGTCGTTGTTGAGCGCGTTGAAGAGGTCGAACTTGACGAACGGCCGCGCCGTGCGGAACACCGGCAGCTCGTAGTTCACCGAGATATCGAGCGCGCCGTAGCCCTTGAACGACTCCGAGCCGCGCGGCGCGAAGTAGATGTCCTGGCTGGCCGGCGCGTCTGGGTAGTCGGCGAGGAGCGCATTCTGCACGGCGCTCAGCGGCCGGGTGGTGGAGACGAGACTGTAGGTCAAGCCCGACTCGATGCGCACGATGCCCGAGATCGAGGCGGTGCCGGCGCGTCCCATATCGGCGGTGTAGATGGCCCAGAGCCGCCCACGATTGCGCTGGAAGCTTTTCAGCGTTCCGTACGGGTACGTGCGGGCGGTGTTGAACGCTTCCGGATATTCATACATGCTCGCGGACAGGCCAGGTTGATTGGCGGCTTCTCCTTCGTAGTTGCCGTCGTTTTGCAGTTCCACCGTCCAGTTGCCGTTGAACGTCAGCGCGTGCGTGGCTTTGTAGCGCCCTTGGAAGACCAGCGACTGGAATCGGCGGACCACATCGCTCCCCGTGTTGCGGTAGACGACGTTGGTGAATTCGCCAGCGTCGACGCCGTTGCTCACCACGTCGGTCGTCCCGTTCGACAGGTCGATGTAGTCCGCGATGAAGTTCGACGTATGACGCCAGACGTAGGTGCCCTGCGCATATCCGCGGCCACCCGCGAAGTCGGCGCCGTACGACGTCGTGAACTCCTTCGTGACTGGCGACGACAGGCCGGGCGCGATGGAGACGTTCTGCGTTGGAAACTGACCGAACACGATTTCGTAGTTGCTCGGGTCGAACCCCGGGGCGAAGTCGCGGCCGCTGCCGGCGGGGCCGTTGTAGATACCAATGGTCACATCGGGGTTGCCGACGTTGTTGTTGGCGCCAATCTGCGCCTCGTCGTAACGTCCCGAGTAGTGGCCGTAAGTGACGTGGATGATCTGGTGGCCGTCGCCCGCCACGTCGTAGCCGAGCGCGACACGCGGCACGAGGGTGTTGGCGTTGACGCCGATGATGCCGCCAGTCGCCTCGCTGCGCACGCGCTCAAAGCGGAACCCGTAGTCGGCCGACAGGTGACGGTTGACCGTCCAGTGATCCTGGGCATAGAACGAGTTGTTGTTGACGTTGAGCGTCGCGCCGCGGACGGGCAGCCAGTGTTCGAGTTGGGTATTGCCAGGATCGAAGACGGGGACCGGACGATTGGTGCTGTCGAGCACCGGCGAGCCGTCGGGGTTCTGCTCGTAATCGGCGTCGAACACATAGTTGGTGGATGACTGCGAGTTGCCGCCGATGCGCTGGCTCTGGAAGAACTCGTAGCCGGTCTTGACTTCGTGGCGGCCCGCTTTTTCGAAGTAGTAGGTGAGGCTGCCGGTGAGCTGCTTGTTGTTGCGCGATTCAGGGTCGGTCGCATCGAAGTACGGCGCGTTGTAGATGGCCGGGAGCGACAGCGCCGAGAAGGGGGAGTCGACGATGTTCGTGCTCGTGCCGCCGTCTCCCTGGAACTGGTACTTCCGCTGCGAGTACTGCGCTTCGACCAGGACGTTGCGCCCGAGGATGCCGCGGTAGTTCGTGAAGTAGTACGAGTTCGGCAGCGTGCGCGTGATGAGCGAGTTCGGATCGATGACGAGGCTGACAATGCCCGAGGTGTTGGTGGCTGTCGTCGAGTTGTTGACGTAGCCGCCTTGAATCTGATGGTTGGCGTTCAGCGCGCCGGTCAGCTTGATCTCGCCGCGCTTGTTGTTGGTATCCGACGTGACGCCGATCCCGGTTTCGTTGAGCGCCGTGGTCGTGGAGGTATCGGCAAGCCGGCCGGCGCTGAAGAACCAGAGCCGGTTCTTCACGATCGGCCCACCGAAGGTGGCCTCGTGCGTTGGGCTAATGAGGTTCGCGTGCGTGACGCCGTTTGCGACTTCAAACGGGGTTTCCTTCACCCACGCCGGATTCGTCAGGTTCAAGCGGTAGCTGCCGCTGAAGGTATTGCCGCCGCTCTTGGTGATGGCGTTGACGACGCCGCCGGAGAAGCGGCCGTATTCGGCGCTGATCCCGGAGGTCAAGACTTGCGTTTCGTCGATGGCGTCCTCGATGAACAGGTTCTGCGGCGACCCGAACAGGTTGTCGTTCACGTCGACGCCGTTCACCATGAAGATGTTGTCGAAGGAGAACCCGCCGTTAATCGCCAACTGCCCCGCGTTCGGCGTGTTGGTGTTCACCGCTGGCGAGAGCGTCGCGATCCCTTGCAGCGTGCGCGACGTGGCGAGCGCTTCGACTTCGGCGTGCTTGACGTTGATCCCGACCGTCGGTGACGCCATCGGCGGTGGAACGGTGCCGACGACATGGACCTCTTCGGTGAGGCTGGCGAGGACGAGATGGGCGTTCTGTTCGACGGTCCCGCCGAGCGGCACCGTGACGGTCCGCGTGACGTCTTTGAACGACGGCATCGTGACCGTGACCGTATATTCGCCGGGTGGCAGCGCGCGGAAGACGTAGAGGCCAGCCGCATCCGTCACTTCGGAACGGACCTGGAGGAGCGACGGCGACTCGACGGTGACCGTCGCGCCGGGAATGGCCGCATCCTGCGCGTCGACAACGGTGCCACGGAGCGTGCCGGTTTGGACACCTTGCGCGAAGGCCGGGAGGGCGGCCACGGCTGTAAACAGCAAGGCAACGATACATGAACGGACGATGAAAAGATGTCTCATAAATTAATGATAGGGTTCCTCCGGCTGTTTTAGCTCGGCAAATCTGCCAAGGAATTCAACCTTTGTGTGACGAATTCGCCTCATAATCACGTGATCTTGGATTATTTATTTCGAAAGGAATCGGTATGCAGGCACGACAAAGACACGTCGCGCGCGGGTCACGACGCTGGCAATGGCTGGCGAGGCTGGTGGTCTTGGCCGCCGCCGCGTCGGCGGTGAGCGGGGCGGCGCAGCAGCCAGCGCGCGGACGTGGCGCGGCGCCCACGCCGAAGCCGGAACCGTGGTTCAGCGTGCCGTTGCCGCCAAAGCTAGGCGGCTCGCCCGCGGTGCTCGTCGGCGACCGTGGCGCGCGTCCGGCCATTGTGCCAAGCGGTGAAGCGAACTTCCACGAGCTTGAAGGAAAGACGATTCGCGCCGATCTGGAAACGATTGTCGGCTTCTCGAAGGAGAGCCGCGCGACGAAAGAGGTCGGCAGCGGCCAGTTGTGGGGACGCATTTCCGGTCTGCCGTCGAGCGCGAAGACGATCGATTGGGCCGCCGGCGAGTTTCGCAAGGCCGGCATCAAGGATGTGCGCATTCAGCCGATGACGCAGGACCCGAACGCGCGGCTCTGGCTGGCGACGTCGTGGGAGTTCAAGCTGCTTGGCGATGCCTCTTACGGTCCCGGCACGAAGGATGTCGTTCTTGAATCGGCCACGCCGCTCGGTCCAGATATTCCCGGCGGCACGATGACGGCGCCGCTCGTGTACGTCGGCTCCGGAAATCCTGCCGTGGCGCAGCACATCGACGTCAAAGGGAAGATCGCCGTGCAACTGGTGATTCCGCAGGCGCATTCGCTCTTCGAACGCGGCCCCGTCTCGCAACACGGGCAGGATTTTGCCAAGCGTGGCGCCGTGGCCGTCGTCAACATCCTGCGTCAGCCGGGCAACGAGTACGCGCGCGATCTCGGCAACTGCGGCGCGCCCTGCTTCAACATCGGCGGACGTGACGGCTGGTTCCTCGAACGCGTCCTCGATCGCGCGGCGACGGCGGACGTGGCGCCGGTGCGCGCGCAGGTGACGCTCAAGAGCGAGACGAAAACAGGACTGACGGCGAAGAACGCCGTCGCGGTGATTCCCGGCCGGAGCGACGAGGTGATTGTGCTCGACGCGCACGCCGACGCCTGGTTTGATGGCGCGGGCGACAACGGCGACGGCTTGTCGGTGCTGATTGCGCTGGCGCGTCACTTCGCCAAACCGGAAAACCGTCCCGCGCGGACGCTCGTGCTGATTGCGAGCGCGGGGCATCACACGACCGGCCTCAATGGTCCGCGCGGCTTCATGGCGGCGAATCCAGATTTGGCGAAGCGGGCGGTGCTGGCGATCAACATCGAGCACGTCGCCCAGCGGAACTTCGCGCTCGGGAGAAGCGTGGCCGCCGACGGCTATCGTGATTTCGTCGCCGATTCTGGCGAAGCGCCGATTACGGCCGGCATCACCAACGAATCGCCGTTCCTGAACACGTTGTTCCAGCAAGGTGTCGCGCGCTACGGCACCAACTTCGTCTCGGAGCCGTCGCCAATGGCTAGCGGCGAGAGCGGAGGATTCGCCGACATCAACGGCGCGGTCGTCACCATCATGCAGGCGCCGCCGCTGTACCACACGTCTGGCGAAACGCTCGACATCATCTCGACGCCGGGGTTGGAGCGGATGGCGAGGTTCATCGCCTACTTCGTGAAGGAGGTCGGCAAGGCGCCGGTCGCGCAAATCAACCCGCCGGATCATCCGATTCACCGCGGCCGGGCGGATGAGTAGTTGTCGTATTTCTGACGATCTCTTGTTCACCTTCAAACGCGCTGATTGGGTCATCATGACGATGAGGACACGATGAAAAAATCTACGGCATCGCTGTTGACGTTGGCGCTGACATTGACCCTGCCGCTTTCGTTGCGCGCCGCTCCGCAGGCGCCCGCTGCTCCTGCAGCGGCCACGGCTGATGCCGCGACCGGCCCGCACGCGGCATTTGGCGGCGTGTGGGTGCTTGTGCCTCCCGAGAGAGGCTCAACCCCTGATGGCACGACCGGCGGATCGACCGATCCGGGCGCGGGTGGGTATGGTGGTGGCCGTGGCGGTCGAGGCGGTGGTGGTGGCGGCGGTGGGTACGGTGGAGGGCGCGGCGGCGGTGGTGGCGGGTTTGGCCGCGGCGGCGGAGGATTCGGCCGTGGTGGCGGCGGCTTCGGCGGAGGCCGTGGCGGCCGTGGTGGTGGCGGCGGCGATCCGCAGCAGATGGCGGCGATCTCCAACTACATGCGGTCGCTCAACGAGCAGATCGATCGCATGACGATCGCGGTCCACGACACGACGCTATCGCTCGCCTACGCCGACGGCCGCGTGCAGACGCTTCAGGCCGACAACAAGACGGTCGACGAGAAGGCCGAAAACGGTCTCGTCAAGATCAAGCGGAAGACCCATTGGGACGGCGCCGCGCTTCTCGTCACGTTCGATATCGACAACGGACCCAAGATCGAGCGCCGCTACGAGCTGACGCCCGACGGGACCGAACTGCACATCTCGCAAACAATCAGCGGTGGCAATGGCCGTCAGAACAATAACGGCCGAGTACCACCACCGATCGTCTACATGCACCCTCCAGAGGAGTGAATCGTTTCATCTGGCCGACGCGGCGCACTTGAAGTTCGCCGCGTCGTCCGTGCTGCCGCTGCCGTTCCAGACGGCGACCTGCGGATACGGACAGAGTGGCCGCGTGCGATCAACTTTGCCGTTGGTGATTCTCGACGCGACGATTTGCGCCGGCGCTTTGCCGGTCGCGACAAACGATTCAATCGCCGCCATCTTGTCGAATGTGTCCGGTCCCGGACCGCGGCTGCAGTGGTTCATGCCGGGCATCATGTACAACTGCATCGACGTTCCCGCCGACTTCGCGCCGGTCGTCTTCAGCACGTCGTTGTAGTAGGTGACGCTGAACTGCGCCGGCACCTGCGGATCTTGCCAGCCGTGGTACACGAGCAGTTTGCCGCCGCGATCGAAGAACGGTTTCAGATTCGGATCGGTGAGGCCAATTACCTTGTCGCTGTCGGCCAGCAGCGCGCGATCGTAATCGGTCGCGGGCTTGAACCGGCTGATGTCCCAGTTCACGTCTTTGAAGACGATGTATTTCATCGTTTCAACGGCGAGACCGAGCGGCGTCGGACCCGCGAGCGTTTGCCAGCCAAGTTCAGAGCCCGGTTGGAGCAGCGGCGGAATCATGCCGGCGTTGCCAAGTTTGATCGGCGCATACAACTGCCGCATCGTCTCGACCTGCGCTGAGGTGAGGCAGGTGGGACCGTCGGCGCCTTTGCACTCAAGCACCTTGGGATCGAAGTGGCACGCGAGCGGATTTTCAAGCACGCCGTCCTTCACGCCGTCGAGGGCATCGCACGCGTTCAGCACCGCGTCGTGGACCATCTGGTATTTCTCGCGCGGGATGTTGCTGTCTGGCGTCCGGTTCGCCATCGCGTTGATGCCGATGCGCGCGACGTGGCTCTGCATGTTGTAGATGGCCGGCGCGCCGCCGATGATGCCGTTGTAATCGGCGGGATAGCGCATCGCTTCGGTGAGCGCCTGGCGTCCGCCTTGCGAGCAGCCGTTGAAAAACGAGAGCTGCAGCTTCTGTGTGTAGAACGCGTCGCTGACGGCTTTTCCCGCCGCCGTCATCTCGTGAATGGCGCGGTAACCCATGTCGACGAGCTTCTCGGGATGACCGAGCGCGAAGGATGCGGTGTTGCCGACGTGACCGCCGTCGGTGGACGCCGTGGCGTAGCCCGCCTTGACGCCAGCGGCGAGCGCCTGCCATCCGATGACGCCGGCCCATCCGCCGTTGCCGACGCCTTGGAACTTGCCGTTCCAGCCTGACTGCGGCAGCCAGACTTCGATCTTGATGTCCGAATCGCTCGTCGGCATCGCCGTCAGCGAGACGCGGCAGAACGCGGACAGTTCTCTGAACGATCGATTCGCTTGCGTGGCCGCGGCATTTTCTTCGTCAGGCGCGGCGGCCGCCGCCGCGCGTGGCGCTGGCGGGACGGTAAACGCGCCAGCCGCCACGCTTGTGGCGCGATCGACGCGCGTGTGTGGAATCGAGAGCTTCGCGAGATCTTCACAGGTGGCCGCGCCGGCTGATAGCGCCACGCCGGAGAGACAGAGCGACAACATCACGGTCAAGGGACGATTCATGGTGCCTCCGCGGTCCACATTATGGGGCGACTGGTCACGTGGGGAAAGCGCGGACATCATCACCTGATGATGTCCGCACGGGTCGACTGTTGCGTGCGCGTCTAGCGTGGCGTGGTGGCCGGCGCTGCGCCGCGGCCGCGTGCCGCGCCGCCCGCGCCCGGCGTTGCCGGCGCCGCCGCTGGCGCGGCGCCACGTCCGACACCCGGTGTCGGCACTTCGGTGGGAGTCGTCCGCAGCAGCAGCGGATAGACCCAGCCCGCGGGCAGAACGCGATCGGGGTCCGGCCGGTAGCTCAGATACTCGATGTGATCGGTGACGCCGCTCCAGCCGTGCGCCACTTTGTTGGGAATCACGATGATGTCGCCCGCGCTGACGCGGCGGCTATAGGCGCCAGGGCCGGCAATGCCGCTGCCGCTCGGACCATTCATCGTGTTCGGCACGCCGGTGCCGGGACGCTGGTTGAGAATGACGCCACCGGTGGTCAGGATGCCGGAGCCGGAGGTGATGTAGTAGATCTCCGGCGTGTAGTCGTGCCACAACACCGGCACCGGATCGCCCGGCTTGTCGTTGGTTGGTCCGCGGCGGATGATGCCGATGCCGAGGTTGTACTTGCCCATGTCGATGACGCGCAGTTGGCGATCCGGCGGATTCGCCGGCGCGTTCTTCAACACGTAATCAATTTCGTCCTTGGTGATGTCGAACGCGTAGTTGGGCGCCGCGCCCGCTTCGAGCGGGGTGGCGGGTGGCGGGAAAGGCACCTGCGCCGCCGGCGTTTGGGCGTGAGTCAGCACACCGCAGGCGAGCACGGCCGCGAGCGCGGCTCCCGCGCTGAACATCTTCGTTTTCATTCGGACCTCCTCAGGTCGTCAGCATGATTGCCGAAGCGTTTATACACCGGTTGCCGGTGCGCCGGGCGCGCGTCAGACGCTGCGAGATATGGGGATTGACGAATCAGGCGGGCGTGGCGGCGAGGTCGATGTAGACGCTGGTTTCGTTATTGCGCATCAGCAGCCACTCGCACATCGCGTCGAGAATCGTCTTGGCCGTGACGCCGAGCACGACGTTGCCTTGCAGGTGCACGGTCGCGGTGCAGAGCTCAGCGCTTTGCAGCACGACACGGACGAACAGCTCCCGGCCGACCCGCGTGACGCCAGCGATGGAGAACTGCCATTCGCGGCCAGCCACATTCAGCAGCACAGGGGGTGTGGTGTCGTCGTGTTCGTGATGCGCGGGAAACATGAGCCGGTCCTTTCGCTGGCGACTGCTCTCGCCGCCGTCTGTAGATGATTGGACGTCAGACCCGTGCGTCTGGCCGTCTCCAGATTCAGGTAGCGCCGTCAAGCACTCATGATGCGCTCGCGATGTGACCTGTATATGACGATGAGGTTGTCTTCTTGAGACGTCAGTGCGCCAAGGGCCGCGCGGGTTTTCCGGCGTGTGTGGCACATGTCGAGGTGGCACTTGAGTTGCTATTGCCATCTCGCGTTTCGATTCAGAGGAGATCACCGGCCGTGCAAAGAATTCCAAAATTTATTCGACTTGCCCCGTTCGTGCTGGCGGTTGGCGCCGTATTGCTGGCCGCCACTGACGCATCAGCGCAACGGCGTGGCGGCATCCGTGGCGGCGGGGGGCGCGTCATCGTCACGGGGCCGTCCTACTGCGGCGGGTTCTACGATCCGTTCTGGGGCCCGTGTTGGGGACCGTACTACGGACCTTATCCGTATCCGTATCCCTACCCGTACCCCTATCAGTATCGCGATCGCGGCGCGAACGTCGATCGGAGTTCGGCGCGGCTGCAAGTGAAACCGAAAGATGCCGAGGTGTACGTCGACGGCTATTTCGTAGGGAAGGTCGGCAACTTCGATGGCGCGTTTGACCGCCTCGACGTGCCGCCAGGCGAACACGAGATCACGTTCTATCTCGATGGGTACCAAACCTACAAGCAAACCGTGTCGTTCCGTCCGAACGCGTCGATCAACATCAAATACGATCTGGTAAAGCTGTCGCCGGGCGAATCCTCCGGTCCTCGGCCGGAGCCGAATCCGGCGGCGCGTGGCGGACAGACGCCATTCCCAGGACAGGCGCCACTGCCATCACCGCCACCGTCTGGTGGCGACCGCGACGCATCCGTCACGCCTGCCGCGGACTTCGGCATGCTGGCGATCCGCGTGCAGCCGTCGAACGCCGAGGTCTTGGTCGACGGTCAGCCGTGGGAAGCGAGTGGCTCCGGGCCGTTGATGATCGAGTTGCCTGCCGGGTCGCACACCATCGAAGTGCGGCAGAGCGGCTTCGTCCCATACCGGCGCACGGTCACTGTGCGCGCCGGTGACACCACCACACTGAACGTGAGTCTCTCGCGATGAAGGCCCGAATCTTCGCAAGCGCGTTCATCCTCTGTGCCGTGACGGGACTGGCTCCTGTGACAGCGTTCGCGCAGCAGCCGTCCGGCGGTCTTCAGATCACGCAGATCAAGGACGGCTGGCTCGTGGCGCCAGACGTCCGGTTTACCTCGGTCGACCATCGCTCGGCGACGTTGCTCGGCGGGTACGGCGGGTACGAGATCGATCGCACGCTGCTCATCGGTGGCGCGGCCTACTGGCTGGTGAACCGCCAGAACGATTTCAACATGCAGTACGGCGGCGTGCTGGCGCGCTGGACGATCGGGGGCTACCACGCGGTTTCGGTCAGTCCCGGCATCCTGCTTGGGGGCGGCGATGCGATGCTGACGCGTCCCTACGCCGATGTCTACGGGCCTCCAACCACCGATCGCCGCGGCCGTCCTCTCCCGCAACCGAGCGTGGTGCTCGTGCGCGACGGGTTCACGATGGCCGAGCCGCAAGTGAACGCGCTCATCCATCTCGCGCCACGGGTCAGCATCGATGCCGGCGTTGGCTACCGTTTCATCGGGACGTCCTATCTCTTGCGGAACACACTTGAGGGCGTGAGCGGGAGCCTCGCGTTGCGATTCAGCTACTAAAGCTCTCTCTGCCCTCGCGGATACTGTCCGCTACGGATTGGCGCATATAATTCGCGCACTATGCGCCAATCCGTCTCTTCTTTGTTGTTCCGGCCGCGTGCGATGGCCGTCGTGGCGATGCTTGCCGGTGGATTGCTGACCGGCTCTCCGGCGAGTGCTCAACCCGCGGATACCAAGATCACGCCTGGTGAACTGTTCGTCGAGCACCCGACGCTCATCAACCTTGGCTTCGAGTGGCGTGTCGACGGCGACGCCAACAGAAACGCCAGCGTCGAGGTGTCGTACCGCAAAAAAGGGGAGACCGCCTGGAAGCAGGCGATGCCGCTCGTGCGTTTGCACGGCGAGCAAACGTACCAGCGCAATGTGTTCAACGCCGTTCAGCCGAACATGTTTGCGGGCAGCATCCTCGACCTCACGCCTGGCACCGAATACGAAGCGCGCTTTGTGATGTCGGACCCCGACGGCATCAACGGTCCCGCCGCCAACGCCACGAAAATCGTGAGCGTCAGCACGCGTCCGGAGCCGATGCCGGCCACTGGCGGCAAGACGTATCACGTCTACCCGGTGAAGTGGAAAGGACCGAAGCAGGAGCCGTCGTTCGAAGGGTTGATGTGCGCCTACAACTACTACTGCGGCGCTGGCGACACCTCACCTGGCGGCCGTCCGCGCGTGAAGCCGGGCGACACGATCCTCATGCACGCGGGCACCTACGCCTATCACTACGAGTTCTACGCCAACCAAACGTCAATCAACGCGACGACGACATTTGAGGGGACGTACTACTTGACGGCGAGCGGGACGCCGGAGAAGCCGATTGTGATTAAGGCGGCTGGCGACGGCGAGGTGATTCTCGACGGCCGCGACAACTTCAACCTGATCAACGTCAAGGCGGCCAACTACAACTACTTCGAAGGGATCACGTTCCGGAACACGAAGATCGCGATCTGGGCGGGGACGCAGTTCATTGCCGGGTCGAAAGGGCTGACGGTGAAGCGCTGCCGCTTCGAGGACATCGGCATGGGTGTCTTCACCAACTACGCCGGCTCGAGCGATTTTTATATCGCCGACAGCGTCTTCATCGGCAGGAACGATCCCAACCACCTGCAAGGATGGAACGGACAGTTCTGGCAGCAGTTCGCGGATGTCGACGGTCAGGAGTTTCCGCCGGTGATGAAGTCGTATACCGGCATCCGCTTATACGGCCAAGGCCACGTCGTCGCGTTCAACTACGTCGCCAATTTTCACGACGGCATCGATACCGAGATGTACGGGATGCCGGATGGATCGCATCCGATCGATGGCCCGACCTATCCGCCGAAGGAGTTCTGGGATCGGCGGCCGGTGGCGATCGACATCTACAACAACTACGTCACCAACGCGCACGACAACTCGCTGGAGATGGATGGCAGCATGCACAACATCCGCGTGATGCGGAACATGTTCATCAACTCCGCCTCGCATCCGATGAGCACGCAGCCGTCGGTGGGCGGACCGATCTATTTCATCCGCAACATCATCTACAACGCGCCTGGCGGATCGACACGATTGACGGCTGGATCGCCAGGGGTGATCTTCTACAACAACACCATCCTCACCGAGACCGGCGGCAGCGCGTCGGCGAACGTGCACTGGCGCAACAACCTGATGCTCGCGCAGAACGCCGCGCCGGCGGTGTTTACCGTCAACACCAACACGAACTACAGCTCGTCGGACTACAACGGGTTCCGGCCGAATCCGGGCGGGAATGTCGCCTTCCAGTGGAACTCGCCGCCGTTCGAGGTGCCGATGATTCTTGCCGACGGCAGTAGCGCCGCGAAGATCGTCCAGCGCAGCTACCCCACGCTGCAGGCGTATCAGCAGGCGACCCAGCAGGATCTGCACAGCGTTTTGCTTGATTACGACGTCTTCGTGAAAGTGCCGAAGCTCGATGCGAAAGACGTGGCGACGGTGCAGCGGCTCTACAAGGCGGAGGATCTCGACTTTCGTCTGAAGCCAGGCTCGGCCGCGGTCGACAAAGGGGTCGTGTTGCCCAAC
>JAISPN010000136.1 GCA_031274845.1 Acidobacteriaceae bacterium | reverse complement strand
AACGCGGACGATCGATACCGCGCCGGCTTGTTCGGTCGTGAGATTCATCGGTGGACTCCAGGAAAGTGATGCGCCGTACCGCTGTCTGAGTGTGCTTCGCCCATGTGCCGGAGTTGCCGCGCCAACTCGGTGCGGCCACGATTGATGCGCGATTTCACCGTGCCTTCCGGCAGGCCAAGCTTCTGGGCAATCTCGCTGTAGGACAGCTCTTGCAGATCGCGCATGACGACCGCGGTGCGCAGGATGGCCGGGAGCGCGCTCAGTCCTTGGCGGAGCAAGGTGACCCGGTCGCGCTCTTCGAGGCGGGCAATCGGTCCCGGTTCCGGCGTCGGCGTTGGCAACTCGGTCGCATCGACCGCGCGATCGATCGTCTCGCGCTCCTTGCGGACGCTGCGATAGTGATCGATGCACAGATTGCGGCTGACGCTAATCAGCCATGTCTCGAAGTTGGCGCGACGGTCGAAGGTCGCGAGCGACTTGAAGACTTTCAGGAAGATGTCCTGCGTGAGGTCTTCGGCCTCGTCGTGTTTGCCGACGAACTTGTAGGCGACGTTGAAGACTTTGCGCCGGTGCTGGCGCACGATCGCGTCCCATGCCGACTGATCGCCGCTCAGGCACTGCTGAATGAGCGATTCGATGGTGCTTGGAGACAGAGGGTGATCCACAGCCATGGGCAGGCCGCTTGGGCGCGGGCCTTGGATGATAGCATTATGTCTTCCCATGCCATCGACTCGGGTGAGAGCGTCTTCGGGCTTGTTGTGCGACGGTGTGCCATTCAGCGATCTGGCCTCGGCTACCGGCACTCCGTGCTACGTCTATAGCGGCGCGGTCATCCGCGAGCGCTACCGCGCCATCGACGACGCGTTTGGCGGCTATCCGCACGCGCTGCACTACGCGCTCAAGGCCAACTCGACGTTCGCGCTCGTCACCTTGCTGCGCAGTCTCGGGAGCGCCGCCGACGCGAACTCCATCTGGGAAATTGACGTCGCCCGCCGCGCGGGGTTCGAGCCGAAGGATCTGGTGTTTACCGGCGTCGGGAAGTCGGCCGAGGAGCTTCAACGCGCCGTGCCGCTCGGCCTGAAGGCGATCAATGTCGAATCGGCCGGTGAACTGGCGCGCATCGAGCAGATCGCGCAAGCGCTCGGCCCGCCCGCCCGCGTGGCGATTCGTCTCAACCCCGACATCGACGCGAAAAGTCATCCCCATATCTCTACGGGGCTCAAGATCAATAAGTTCGGTGTGCCGGTCGACATCGCCGAATCGTTGTTTGCCGCCATCGGAGAGCGTCCGTTTCTGAAACTCGTGGCAGTACACGTCCACATCGGTTCTCAAGTGACGACGATCGATCCGTTGCGCCGCGCCGCGCGGTTCATCGCGGAGGTCGCGGAGCGATTGAAGGCCAAGGGGCTGGCGCTCGAATACGTCGACGTCGGCGGCGGGCTCGGGATCTCGTACGACGGAACGGAGGTCGTGTCGCCGCGCCAGTACGTCGAGACGCTCGTCACCGAAATCGCGCCGACCGGGTTGCCGATCGTCGTCGAGCCGGGGCGTTCGATCGTCGGGCCGTCGGGGACGCTGCTGGCGCGCGTCGTCGATGTGAAGCCGCGGAACGCGGTCAGCGAGTTCATCGTCATCGATGCCGGGATGACGGAGCTGATGCGCCCGGCGCTGTACGGCGCGTTTCATCGCATCGATCCGGTGTCGCCTCGTGACGGTGATGCGCGGCAGTACGAAATCGTCGGGCCGGTGTGCGAGAGCAGTGATGTGGTTGGCCGCGATCGGATGCTGCCGCCGCTTGCGGTGGGCGATCTCGTGGCGATTCGCGATGCCGGGGCGTACGGATCGGCGATGGCGTCCAACTACAACCGCCGGCCGTTTCCCGCCGAAGTGCTCGTCGACAACGGCACGTGGCGTCTCGTGCGCCGGCGTCAGACCGTGGACGACTTGCTGTCGACCGAGTTGCCATAGATGACGAGGGGTGAGCGCGGCACATGGCGCGGCGCGCTGATTGCCTTTGAAGGTCTCGACCAGAGCGGCAAGCAGACGCAGGCGGAACTGCTGCGCGAGGCGCTCGCCGCCGACGGTCGAGAGGTGCGATTCCTGTCGTTTCCCGAGTACGACACCGCGATCGGTCAGGAGATCCGCAAAGGGCTCGATGGCGCGCGCGACTACGCCGCCGATACGATGCAACTGCTCTACATCGCCAATCGGTACGAGCGGAAGTCGGACATCCTCGCGTGGCTCGACGCTGGATTGGTTATCGTCTGCGATCGCTATCTGGCGTCGAGCGTCGCTTACGGTGAGGCATTTGGTCTCGATGCGCGCTGGTTGCTCGAGACGCAGCGCTTTTTGCCGAAGCCAACGCTGACGATCCTGCTGGACATCGCGCCCGAGACCGCGGTTGGACGCAAGAGCACGGATCGCGATCGCTACGAGCGCGATCTGGCGTTGCAGCATCGCGTGCGCGACAGCTACACACGCCTTGCCGCATCCTCTCCGGACTGGGTGGCCATGGACGGCGAGCGACCAAAGGTCGTTGTCGCCGCCGACGTGCTCAGCGCGGTAACGTCCGCACTCGCGCGGCTGTCAGCGCGCGCACCTCACTGACGCCTGCCTCTTTGAGCGCCCGCGCGCACGCATCGAGCGTCGCGCCGGTCGTGCTCACATCGTCGACAAGGATGACAATCGCGCCGCGTAACTGGCGTGCTTTGCGCGTCGCGCAAAACGCGCCGCGCACGTTGCGATGGCGCTGCGCGGCTGGCAGCGTGATCTGATCGCCAGTGGCGCGCTGCCGGCGTAGCGCGGCGACGACCGGAAGGCCGAGGCCTCGCGCGAGGTCGGCGGCCTGATTGAAGCCGCGTGCGCGCAGGCGTGAGCGGTGCAGCGGGACCGGGACGGCCGCTGTCGCGCCAGCAAGGAGGTCGGCGCCACGCGCCCGCATCAGCGCGCCAAGCGATCGAGCGACCGAGCGGCGCGCCTGATATTTCAGCGCGTGGATTATCTCGCGCAGCGTCCCTTCGTACGCGCCGATGGCGCGCGCGCGATCGAAGGCGCGCGGCACGCGCCGGCATCGTGGGCAGTACTCGGTCTCGCGCGGACGCCATGTCGCCAGTGGATCGCCGCAGCGATCGCACAGAGGGGGCGTGAGCGGCGTAATGGTCTGCCAGCAGCGCTCGCAGACCGGACCGCGCATCGGACGTTCGAGCGGCTCGCCGCAGACCAGGCAGGTCGGCGCGAGCGTGACGGCCAGCAGCGCGTCGAGCCACGCCGTCACGTGTCACCCGCCGCGGGAGGTGTTACGTCGCGGTCGGCGTGGCGGCCGGGGCGTCGATCGCGATCCGCTCGGCGTTGCCCCAGAGCCGTTCGAGGTCGTAGAAGGCGCGCGGCTCCTGACCGAAGATGTGCACGATGAAATCGAAGTAATCGAGCAGGATCCATTCGGCGCGGTCATACCCTTCGACGTGCGCGGGTTTCACTCCTTCGGCCGAGAGCACCTCGGTGATGCCATCGGCGATGGCCCGGTTCTGCCGGGGGTTGCTCCCCGAGCAGATGAGGAAGTAATCGGTGAATCCTCCGGTGGCGCGCAGATCGAGCACGACCAGATCGCGCGCTTGCTTGTCGGCCGCCGCGGCCACCGCGTGCGAGACGTCCGCGGGAAATCGTGCGGCTTTCCGCCGCTTCTCAGTCTTCGCCATGCAACCTGCCTGCCGCCGGATGTGAAGAAAGATCGGCCGCCCTCCGGGTGGGGATCGGCGATCGGTAAAGTCGATGCTGCTCAATGTGTTGCTGCACGCGCTCGGGCACGAGGCCGTCCACGGAGAGATGCGCGAGCAACCGCTCGCGGATGATCGTGGATGACACATCGGCCGTCAGCGCATCGATCAAAAAAATCGATGTCGTCTCCCCGCGGGCGGCGTTTGTGCTGTTGGCAAAACGATCCGCGAGCCGTGGCACTCGCATCGGGAGATCGCGGACGGAATGACCGGGCCGCGAGACCACCGCAAAATTCGCCAGCGAGAGCAGCTCCGGGTAGTCGCGCCATGATTCGATGTCGGCGAACGCGTCGGCGCCGATCACGAAAAACAGTTCGCCCGGCATATAGCCCGTGTCCAGAAGCCGCTGAAGCGTGTGCGACGTATAGGAGGGGCCGGGCGCGTTCAGCTCGAGATCCGAGACTTCCCAGCCGCGTTGTCCGCTCACGGCCATTGCCGCCATCGCAAACCGATGGAATGCCGATGCCGACGTCTGTGGACGATGCGGCGGGACGTGCGATGGCAGCACGAGGACCGACGTCAGGCGCAGCGCCTCGTGCGCCGCCGTGCCGAGATCGAGGTGCCCGCGATGAATGGGGTCGAAGGTGCCGCCTAAAATCCCGAGACGGCGATTCATCGTATCGGAATGGGCCAGTGCGTCGTTTCGGTGTCGTCGCCAGCCACGTCGGCCGCCGCGGCTTCGGCGGCGCGCTCGGCCGCGAGGAGCCGCCACGCGTCTTCGAGGAGCGCCGGGAGGCCGGCGCCCGTGACGCCAGAGATGCGGACGAACGGCAGGCCGAGGCTGGCGGCGCGCTGCTCGACCGCCGCGGCGCGCGCCTCGTCGTCGAGCGCGTCGATCTTGTTGGCGGCGACGACCTGCGGCTTCGCGGCAAGTGTCGGCTCGAAGAGTTCGAGTTCCGCGCGGACGGTGTCGAGATCCTGCACCGGATCGCGTCCGCTGCCGCTTGAGACGTCCACCAGATGAATCAGCACCTTGGTGCGTTCGAGGTGACGCAGAAACTGGTGCCCAAGGCCAAGGCCGCGATGCGCCCCTTCGATGAGCCCTGGCACGTCGGCGACAACGAAGCTCCGTTCGTCGCTCATGCGGACCACGCCGAGATTCGGGATGAGTGTCGTGAACGGATAGTCGGCGATCTTCGGCCGCGCGGCGGAGATGCGCGAGATGAGCGTCGATTTGCCGGCGTTCGGGAAGCCGACAAGACCGATGTCGGCGAGCAGCTTGAGCTCGAACCGCAGCCGTTTCTCTTCGCCCGGCTCGCCCGGCTGCACTTTCCGCGGCGCGCGATTCGTGGAGCTGGTAAATCGCGCGTTGCCCATGCCGCCGCGTCCGCCTTTTGCGACGAGCACGCGGTCGCCTTCGTGCGACAGATCGGCAAGCAGCGCCGGCGGGACGCCTTCCTCGTTGCTCAGCTCGTAGACGAACGTGCCGATCGGCACGGCGAGTTCGAGATGGTCGCCATTGGCGCCGGTGCGGTTCGATCCCTGCCCGTGCTTGCCGCGCTCAGCTTTGAACTCGGGGTGGAAGCGGTAGTTGATGAGCGTGTTGACGTGCGGGCTGGCGACCACGTACACAGAACCGCCATGTCCGCCGTCGCCGCCGCTCGGCCCGCCACGCGGGACACGAATCTCACGGCGAAACGCCAGACAGCCGCGGCCTCCCGCGCCTGCCGACACTTCGATTTCGACTTCGTCGACGAACATGCGGGGATGATCATCGCATCATCTGGTTGTCCGGTCATCTTGCCGTGACCGTGGACAACCGATGAGGCACAACCAGAGGAGTGAGCTACTCGACGGGGATGATGCTGATGACGCGACCGTGGGCGCCATGGTTCTCGAAGCGAACCTTCCCGGTGGCGGTTGCGAAAATGGTGTCGTCTTTCCCGAGGCCGGCATTGATGCCCGGCTTGAAGCGGCGTCCGCGCTGACGGACGATGATCGTGCCGCCGCTGACGAGATTGCCGTCGTGGGCTTTGACGCCGAGCCGCTGCGAGTTCGAATCGCGGCCGTTACGGGAACTTCCCTGACCTTTTTTGTGAGCCATTGCCTGATATTCCTACAGGAGGATGTTCTTGATCAGCACGCGCGTGTAGGTGGCGCGATGCCCCTTCGTCCGGCGCATCCCCTTGCGACGCTTCTTCTTGAAGACGCGGATCTTCGGACCACGCGCTTCGCCTTCGACGACGCCGACCACGCGGGCGTTCGCCACAAAGGGCGCGCCAGCGAGCACTTCGCCGCCATCTTTTTCCACGAGCAACACCTGATCGAGAGTGAGCTCCGCGCCGGGCTCACCGGCCGTACCGTCAACAGTCGTGACGGCTCCCGGAACGACCTTTACTTGCCGGCCGCCGGC
This sequence comes from Acidobacteriaceae bacterium, assembly GCA_031274845.1. Taxonomy (GTDB): domain Bacteria; phylum Acidobacteriota; class Vicinamibacteria; order Vicinamibacterales; family CAVVIG01; genus CADEEX01. Next base: position 337 of record JAISPN010000136.1, on the reverse strand, counting down.
CTGAACGATTGCGTACATGTTTGGCACCTGTGCAAAACAGAAAGTGTATACGGTCGACGCGGATCTTGTAAAGGAATCCCCGTACGAAATCTCCGCGCTGGACGAATTCAATTGGTGTCGGTTCAAGTCACCTCGTGACGCTTGAAACGTACGGGTACAAATGAGATAAGTATATTACGTTCCTTGCACTTACAGCCGTGCTTGGTGTCTGTTTGCACGGGCCGGCAACACTTCACAATTGCGCGTGACTCTGACATTTCGCCTTGTAGCGATCCTGCTCGTGACCTGCGGTCTCGCCGCCTGTGTCGTGCAATCTCCCGGCGCGCCGAGCGCGGAC
>JAISPN010000113.1 GCA_031274845.1 Acidobacteriaceae bacterium | reverse complement strand
GGCACGGCGGTCCCGGTTGACGCGGCGGTTTCCACAGCGAGCCGCAGATCTTTTTGATAGAGGCGCGTCCGGAATCCCGGCGTGAAGTTCGATTTAATCAACCGCTCGCCATGGACTTCGAGCACGCGGCTCGACGCAAAACCACCAAGCAGCGCCTCGCGCACGCGCAGCGGATCGACACCCGACTTGCGCGCCAGCGCAATCGCCTCGCTCACGCCGGCCAAGGCGCCGCCAATCGCGATCTGATTACACACTTTGCAGATTTGACCGGAGCCCGGCGCGCTGCCAACGTGGATGATCTTGTCCGGGTTTCCCATGCAGGAGAGAATCGGCCGCACGCGATCGAGCGCGGCGGCATCACCGCCGATCATGATCGACAACGTGGCGTTGACGGCGCCGATCTCGCCGCCGCTGACTGGCGCATCGAGCATCGCACTGCCACGCTCGGCGACCAGTGCCGCGAGCCGCTTGGTCGCAACCGGCGAGATGCTGCTCATGTCGATTACCACGCTGCCTGGACGAAGACGCGACAGCACGCCGTCGCTCGACGTCAGCACCTGCTCGACATCGGGCGTGTCGGGCACCATCGTGACGATCACCGTGCACTGCGCCGCGACATCCGCCGGACTCGACGCCGCGGTCGCGCCAGCCGCCACGAGTTCGTCGACCGCGGGACGGCTGCGGTTGTACACCACGAGCGGATAGCCTTTCGACAGCACGTGCTTCGCCATCGGTTTTCCCATCACGCCCAGACCAATAAACCCGACTGTCTCGCCCATCGAGCCCTCCTTGGCTGCGGCAACGTCTCTCTCTGGCAGCCCGTATAATCCTACCCGCCCCATGGATCTCACTGGAACAACCGCGCTCATCACCGGCGGCACGCGCATCGGCGCGAGCGTCGCGCTCGCGCTGGCGACACGCGGCGCCAATGTCGCGCTGACGTATGCGCGATCGCGCGACGAGGCGGAAGCAACCGCCACGCGCATCCGGCAGTTGGGGCGCAGCAGCATCGCGCTACACGCCGATCTCTCCGATCCGGCGCAGTGTCAGGCGACCGTTGACAAGACGGCGCAACAGCTCGGACGCCTCGACATCCTGATCAACATGGCGTCGATCTACACGTCGCACCCGTTCGATAGCGTGACGCTCGCACACTGGAACGAGGCGCTCGACGTGGATCTGCGCGCCAGCTTTCTCTGCGCGCAGGCGGCGGTTCCGCACATGCGCAGGCAAGGTGGGGGGCGGATCGTCAACGTCAGCGACTGGGTTGCCGCGAGCGGCCGTCCGCGTTACCCGGGATATCTGCTGTACTACGTCGCGAAGGCCGGCGTCATCGCGCTTGGCGAGGCGCTGGCGCTCGAACTTGCCGCCGACCAGATCCTCGTCAACACCATCGCGCCCGGTCCCATCGCCGCGCCTCCCGGCACGAGCGACGAGGAGATCCAGGCAATCGCCACAGCCACGCCGCTCGGCCGGTGGGGCGGCGCGGACGAAATCGCCAAAGCGGTACTGCTGCTCGTCGAAACCGACTTCATCACGGGAGAAACCATCCGCGTCGACGGCGGCCGTCACGTGAAATAAGCCGCGCGCACCGGCACGCGGAGGAGCCCTCTCCCCCAACCCCTCATCCCACAGTGGGCGAGGGGAGATGCGGAGGTTAGCGCTCGGACTTCGCGCGAATCGCGGCGAGCACTTGCGGCGCGCGGCCAATCGGCAGGTTGCTGACGTAGAAGTGCCGCACGCCTGCCGCGCGTAAGACGTGGATGGTTTCAGCGCAGACATCCTCGGGGGTTTTTCCCGCGGCGAAATCGCGCGTCAGCCCGTCAACCGGCACCGGCAGAAATCCTTGCAGCGCCTTGAGCGTCTTCGGGTTCGCGCTGCGATAGTAGAACACGCCAAACACGCCGGGAATCGTCACGCCTCTCCGCTCGACGGCGGCGAGAAAATTCCGAACCGCGTCGACGTCGTGATGGCTGACGACCTGCGTCAGATAAAACTCCGCCGTGAAGTTTTCTGCCGCAAGAAAGTCCGCCTGACGCTCGGCCTCCGCATGCGGATTGGCCCAGCCGCCCAGCGTGAGCTGCGCGTCGTAGGTTCGTAACAGCTCGCGAAGCTGCCAGGCGTGCTCAACCGCGCGTGGCACGCCGACGTGCTTGTCGCCGCCAAGCACGACGAGCGCGGGGAATCCGTGCTGGTGCGCACGCTCCGCATACGACCGGCAGTACTCGAGCGTATGTTTCGACGTCAGGAACGGAACGATGCGCGAGCGGGGCACATCGCCGCCGAGATTCGTGACGAGGTGCCGCAAATTGTCTTCTTCGGCGGCGCCGACGGCGCTATCGGTGAGAAAGACGTAGGTGCCTTGTCGCGTCAGGCGACGGACGGCGTGGTAGGTGTCGATCCACGCGTCCATCCCTTCGGCGGCTTCAAGCTCCGCGCGCGGCGGACGAAGTTCCGCGGCGAACACCGGAACGCCCGAGCGAAGCGCGGTGAGGAGGTCTGACACGGAAGACGCCAGACCCGAGACTCAGGATTGCTGGCGTTGCGTCTTGAAAACCTCGTCGATGAGAAAGAGGTCGGTGAGCAGCGCCCGGAGATGGATGGAAGCGTTCAGATTGTCGACAAGCTGTGAGCTGATGTTGGGTTGCGCGAGCACCATCACCACCGCGGCGCGCGCATCGCGCGCGTCGCGGTCGATGACGCCCAGAAATCCTGTGTACGCCGCGAACGCTCCC
>JAISPN010000080.1 GCA_031274845.1 Acidobacteriaceae bacterium | reverse complement strand
GGTTCTCGATGGAGGGGCCTTCGCCGGCGACGAAGTCGAACCTGATGCCCATCGGTTCGAGCGGGAGCAGCAGATCCGAGAACAGAATGGCGGCATCCACCTCGATCCGGTTCACTGGTTGCAGCGTGACCGCTGTTGCCAGATCAGGCGTGCGGCAGAGCTCAAGCAGTGAGTGGCGCTGACGGAGCGCGCGGTACTCGCTCATGTAGCGGCCGGCCTGACGCATGAACCAGACTGGCGTGTGATCGACAGGTTGACGCCGGCAGGCGCGAAGGAAGCAGGAAGCGGACGGGGTCAGTGGATCACCTTTATAAGGATTGAGGAGGTTGCGGGCACGCGGCCGAGGTTGTCGAACGGACACCAGATAATTGCCGTTGTACTGCGGTTCACGACGGTTGTATTGTAGTCCAGCCACGGGAAGTCTTGAGGCTGAGCCGGAAAAAGGCGTGCTAGACTTAGGGGTTTAATTTCGGGGTTTCTTCTCGTTTATTGCTCACGTCTCAACCGTTTGGGAGGCGCTAGGTGAGTCCGATCCTGGTGCGGCCAGTCCGCGAACAGCTCGAGCACGACCGCATTATTCGTCTGCTTCAGGTGAAACACAGACGCAAATACGATGTTGGCATTAACCCCGGCGCGGAGCAGAACGTCCCGGCCGGCACCGGTGACAACGTGCGCTATCCCGATCTCGTGCTCACGTCGCAGGAGCGGAGCCGTCGTGTCGAGGCGGTGGTTGAAGTGGAAACCGGCGAGTCGGTGAATTACCTCGAAGCGCTGGCCGAATGGACCCATTTCTCGAAGCTTCCTGCGCCGTTCCATCTCTACGTGCCTGCCACCATGGTTGATGTGGCCCGGCGTCTCTGCGACGACCACGGAATCGTCGTGAGCGAGACCTGGAGCTATATCGGCATCGGCGACGATGTGCGGTTTACGCTCGTGCACCGGAATCGAGACGCCGCGCCGGCGCCTGCGGCGCGACGGGCGGTAAAGGCGGTAAAGAAGGCCGCACCGCCAGTGCGACGGAAGAAGGCTCGACCGGCTCCGTCCCGCTCCACCAGTGCGCGGCCCGCGCGCGCCAAAGCGCCGGTGCGGAAGAAGAAGGTGGTTGCGAAGAAGACCACGAAAACGCCAGCGACAAAAACGGCGGCAAAAACGCAGAAGCGCAAATAGCCGGTGCCGTTTCTCAGGTTCTCGCGCGACAAGCGCGGTTACGAACACACGTACCTGATGCACGCGGTTGTGCGGCGCGGTAAACCGACGCGCAATCGCATCCTGTACTGGTACCGGACCCCGCCAGGCGTCCGCGTGGGGCGGCTGCCATTTGACGAAGAAGTCCGCCAGACGATTGAAGCGCGTCATCCTGGTGTCGTGTTCGATTGGGAGACGCTGGCATCGACGCCGATGCCGCCGCCCGAGCCGGTCGAGCATTGGCGCGAGAAGCGCCGGGCCGAGAAAGCGATCCGTCAGGCGCGGCGTGCCGAAGAGCAGGAACAAGAGCAGGAGCGGGCTGCGGCGGACGCCTCGGCTGATGCGCGCCCGGCGGCGTGTGACGCTGAGAATGACGCCGGGCCTATGGCCGAAACCCCAGACGAACGTATCGTGTCAGCCATCGAGACGCCTGAGGCTGGCATCGATGACGGGAGCGAGAGTGAGGCAGGGGAGGACGCCGAGGCGATCGTCGAGACCCCGGTGGCCGGCGAAGGGACCATGGCTGCCGCTGGCCAAGGGCGGCGGCGTCGTCGCGGTGGCCGGCGCCGGCGTCGTGGCCGTCCTGCGCAGGCTTCGGTAGAGGGTGGCACGGTGCCTGTGCCCGGCGGGACGGCCAGCGTTTCTCCTGAATCCGCCGCTGAAGCTGCCGTATCGGACGAGCCAGACCCGACAATTTCCTACGAGTGAGCGTCCCCAAAATAAGCGAGTTGCCGCGGTCCTCCTTGGGGAACCCCGTGGCATAATCGTGTGCGTATGACGCTGAAATTGCATGGGTTCCGGGCCCGCTTCGGCTGGGCGACGCTGGCGGCTGTTCTTCTCGCGCAGACGCCGGTGCCCTCCGCGCAACAAGCGGGCGCGCCGCAAGGCACGACATCGCCGCCGCCGACCTTTCGCGTTCAGGTCGATGCCGTGACGACGGATGTGGTCGTCAAGGACGATCAGGGCCGTTTCGTGCCCGACCTCAAGAAAGAGGAATTCGAGGTTTACGAAGACGGTGTCAAGCAGGAGATCATCTCGATGACGATGAGCCATGGGGGCCGCGTCACGAATGTGCTGGCGCCGCCGCCGCCGCCGCCGCCAGAAGGGATTCTCCTGCCGCCCGTGCAACGTGTCACCAATGACACGTCGGGGCGCATCTTCCTCTTTTTCGTCGACGACCTGCACTTGCAGTTCCAGAGCTCTGGCCGGGTCCGCGAACTCTTCAAGAAGATCTCGAAACAGCTCGTGCATGAAGGCGATCTCTTCGGCATCGTTTCGAGCGGGCCCTCGTCGATCGAGATCGACATGACCTACGACCGCAAGCGGATCGATGAAGCCATCAACAAGATCGCGGGGAGCGGTCTGAAGCCGAGCGAAATCATTGAAACCGGTACCGGTTCCGAAGGGGTCACCGAGCTACGCCACAACGCCCACGTCGCGTTCTCGACGATGCTCGACGCGCTCGATAACCTTGAAAAGGTGCACGATCGCCGCAAGGCGCTGGTGTGGGTCAGTGAAGGTTATGACTTCAATCCGTTCCAGGATTCGCGTCTCGGTCTGAAGGATACGAACTCGCCGTTCTTGCAGAATCAGTCGAATGTGCTCGCCAACAATCAAGACAACGGCGACGGTACGTATACGCAGAGCATCGATCCGATGCTGCAGCAGCAGAAGCAGTCCGAAACGTTCAGCGACGCGGATCTAGCGATGGAACTTGGCGAGGTCACGAAGGCGGCCAATCGCGCCAACACGACGATCTACACGATCGATCCGCGTGGCCTCATCGCCGGGACTGACATTGACGAGCAAGTGGATCCGACGGAGTGGAACAACTACGTGCGGAAGTCGCAGGACAGTATGCGCGTCCTGGCTGAAGACACGGGCGGCCTTGCCGTCGTCAACATGAACAACTTCGACAAGGCGTTGCAGCAGATCGACGCGGCGAGCAGCGACTACTACGTGCTCGGCTACTACTCAAGCAATCCTGATCCGACCAAGCGCCGCCGGCAGGTCGATGTGAAGGTTGTGAGGAAAGGTTTGAGTGTGTATTCGCGGAAGGAATACACGCTCAAGCCCCCGAAGCCTGCCGCACCCGCTGCGGCGGGACGGAAGTAGCTTTTCGCATTCGCGCCACACCACGTCCGGGGAGGCGACCTGTCTGCACGGTCGCTTCCATCCGTTCTTCCGCTTCCGCAATGTACGCCGCGTCCAGTTCAGACCCGATAAAGTTCAATCCCAGCCGCGCGCAGGCAACAGCCGTCGAGCCGAGACCAGTGAAGGGATCCATCACCGTGTCGATGCGCGAGAGTCCGTGCAGGCGCAAGCACTGTTCCGGCAGCTTCGACGGGAACGTCGCCGGATGTGGGCGATCCCGATCGCGCCGCTGGATGGTTTCGTAGGGGATGAACCAGGTGTTGCCGCGGCAGCGGACGCCGTCACCGGCCGAGCGCCAGCGGGCAATGTTCGACGGGTCCTGATAGGGGACGCCGAGCGCCAGGCGATCGAGACGCGTCGTTCCCCCCGGCGTGAAGTGGAAGACGAACTCGTGACAGTCGTTCAGATAGCGATCGCTGTTGATCGGCTTGTAATGTCCCACCGCAAGGTCGCGTTCGAGGCCGGCCGAGGCGCCGGCTGAGTTTTTGTCGATCGCGATCGATTTAATCCAGTGAATCAGGTTCTGCAGCCGCAGGTGCGGACGTGCCGCCTGCGCGACATCGAGCGCCGTCCATGGATCTGACGGCCGGGTGCCGACGTTCAGAAAAAGAGAGCCGTCCGGTCTGAGCACGCGAGCGGCCGCGGCAATCCAGGTGCTTGTCCAGGCGAGGTAGTCTTCCTGTGACAGCGTGTCGTCGTACGAGTTGTAGCGGATGCCGAGGTTATAGGGCGGCGAGGTGACGATGACGTCGATGCTGCCAGCCGGAAGCTGTTTCAGGATGTCGAGACAGTCGCCGAGAAAAAATGTTCCGTGGGAGCCGCGACGGCCCGCGACGATCTTGTGAGGCGTGCTCAGAATGGCCATGCAGCTGTTTTATCGGCTGCACGCGCCAAAACATTACAGGCTTACGACGCTTTTGTGAGTTCGGTTGAGGCGCACGCGTGGTCGCGCGCGATGGTGTGGTTGCGCCGGTGACCGTGGCTCCCGCAGCCTTTGCCTTTTTCCTCGACGTAGCTCAACTCTCGACTTGTGCCGACCTCGCGGTACTGTCCAACAACGCATCCGCAAGACAACGTCGTGAATCCCAGAAGACGAACGAGGCTCATACGAAATTGATTATCGACGGCACACAGGATCGCGAGAGGACACGTTCGTGGAAAACTTCAGTGTCCGCAGCGTAAATTCAGCGCGTTGGATAAAGCTCGATGTTGCGCGCACGATAATGATGCTCACGTGATATCCAATCAGCGACAACCGATCTCCGCGCTGTTTCAATTGGCCTCTGGTCGGTGGATCGCCTTCGACTCACCGGTCCGCGTGCTCATCGCGGCGGTTCCCAGCGACGTGCACGCCGTCATCGCTGACGTCGAGCGACTCGCTCGCGACGAGCATCTGCACGCTATTGGGTTTTTGACCTACGAGGCTGGCGCCGCGTTTGGACTGGCGGTCCATGAGGGTCTGTGTGCGTTGCCGCTGGCCTGGTTTGCGCTCTTCGAGTCGGGGCGTGAGCTGGCACGTTCTGAGTTTGGCGCGGCGGTGGGTGCGTACGAAATCGGCGAGGCGACCGCGGCCATCGATCGCGAGAGCTATCGCGCCGGCTTTGCGCGGATTCGCGCGCATCTTGCTGCTGGCGACACGTATCAAGCGAACTACACGTTCAAGACAACCGCGCGATTTTCCGGTGATGCGCGAGCGCTCTTCGTCGATCTCGTCATGGCCCAGCAGGGGAGTTGCTCGGCGTTCCTCGATCTTGGCGATCACGCGATCTGTTCGGCATCGCCGGAGCTGTTTTTTAGACGCGACGGGAACGAGATTGTCGTCCGGCCGATGAAAGGGACCACGCGGCGTGGACGCACGATCGACGAAGACGAAGCGATGCGAGCGGAGCTGCTTGGCTCGGCGAAGCAGCAGGCCGAAAACGTGATGATCGTGGACATGATGCGCAACGATCTGGGACGCATCGCCACCGTCGGCTCGGTCAGCGTTTCTGAACTTTTCGTCGCCGAACGCTATCCCGGCGTCTGGCAGATGACGTCCACGGTGCGCGCCCGCTCGCGTGCGTCGCTTGGCGACGTCATCGCGGCGCTTCATCCGTCGGCCTCGGTCACCGGAGCCCCGAAAGTCAGGACGATGCAGTTGCTCGCCCAGATCGAAGCCGAACCGCGCGGTGTGTATACCGGCGCCATCGGATACGTGACGCCGGACGGAGAGGCGCAGTTTAACGTGGCGATCCGGACAGCGGTTGTCGACAGACGCGCAGAGACCGTCGAGTTTGGCGTCGGCAGCGGTGTCGTCTGGGATTCGGATGCTGACGCGGAGTTTGAAGAGTGCTTGCTGAAGGGGCGCATCCTTGGACAGCGCGCCGAGACCTTCGAGTTGCTGGAGACGCTGCGCTGGACGGTGGATCACGGCTACTTCCTTCGGGAGCGTCACCTCGATCGACTGTCACGCTCCGCCGACTACTTTGGATTCGCGTTCGATCGTGCGGGCGTGGAACAGGCGCTCGACGAGGCGGTACGGGAAGCCACTGGCGCGCGGCGGGTTCGGCTGCTGATGTCGCGAGAGGGCACTGCGCGTGTGGAATCCATCGATCTCGTCAGACGGCGTGAACCGCTCGCTGTCGCCTTGGCCGTCGCGCCTGTCGATTCGAACGATCGGTTTCTCTATCACAAGACCACGCGGCGCGCTATGTATGACGCGGCCAGACAGTTGCGGCCAGGATTCGACGAGGTGCTCCTCTGGAACGAGCGTGATGAGATTACGGAAGCAACAATCGCTAACGTGGTCGTCGATCTGGGGGCTGGCCGCGTGACGCCGCCAATCGCGTGCGGTCTGCTTGGCGGGACGTTCAGAGCCGAACTGCTCGATCGTGGCGAGATCACCGAAGCGGTCGTGACGCGAGAACAGCTCAAGACGGCGCGAGAGGTATGGCTCGTCAACTCGGTGCACGAGTGGCTGCCGGTGCGGCTCGAGCCGTGGTAAATAGACGTATGGTCATCAGCCGCAATCACGCGTGTGCTGTGTTGCTTGCCGGATGTCTGTGGATATCCGCCGTGGACGCATGGGCGCAGGACTCCTCCGCGGTGCCGGCGCTGGCGCGTGATGCCAACGTGGCGGCGGCGATTCAGGCAGCGAAGGCGGACGAGCACAACACGATCGAGCAACAGATACGGATTTGCGAAGTGCCCGCTCCACCGTTCAACGAAACGGCGCGTGGCGCGTTGCTCAAGGAGCTGTTCACGGCCGTCGGTCTGCGGAATGTCAGGACGGATCGTGTAGGAAACGTCCTTGGCGAGCGTCCCGGCCTTGCCGTGCATCCGCATCTGGTGATTGCGGCGCACCTCGACACTGTGTTTCCCGAGGGGACACCGGTCGCGGTCACGCGGCGCGGAACGGTGCTGAGCGGTCCGGGGATTGGCGACAACTGTCGTGGGCTGGCCGTCATCCTGGCCGTCGTGCGCGCGCTCGACAAGGGCGGGGTGAAAACCACCGGTCCGATAACCTTTGTGGCGAATGTCGGCGAAGAGGGGCTCGGCGATCTGCGCGGCATGAAGGAGCTGTTTGGCGAGACGCTCGAAGGGACGGTCGATCGGTTCGTCTCGATCGACAACGCCGGGCTGGGGATCTCGACGATTGGTGTCGGCAGCAAACGCTACCGCGTGACGTTCAATGGCCCCGGTGGTCATAGTTTCGGACAGTTCGGTCTGCCCAATCCGGCGAACGCCTTGGGCCGCGCGATTGCCAAAATTTCAGAGTTTCAAGTGCCGCGCGAGCCTCGGACGACATTCAATGTCGGGCGTGTTGGCGGCGGAACCTCCGTCAACGCGATCCCGGCCGATGCCTGGATGGAAGTCGATTTGCGCTCGTCGGATCCGGCGCAGCTTGCGATCCTCGACAGGAAACTGCAGCAGGCGATTGACGCGGCGGTCTTGGAAGAAAACGCGCGCTGGTCTCGGCGGAATGTCGTGACGGCGACAAAAACGCTGGTGGGCGATCGTCCCGCCGGGGTCTTGTCTTCGTCCGCGCCGATCGTGACAACCGCTCAGGCCGTGGCGCATGCGCTCGGATTGGAAGCGCCGCTCGCCGAGTCGTCGAGCGATTCAAATCTTCCGCTGAGCCTGAATATCCCGGCGATTACGATCGGTGGCGGCGGCGGGTCGTCGGATTCCCATGCGGTGAGCGAGACCTTTACGACCGTCGACTCGTGGGAGGGGACGGCCAACGCCGTCCTGCTCGCCGTGGCGCTTAGCCGTTGACGACGGAAGACTCCTTGAGCTTGCGGAATGCGTCGAGGTCGAGGGCGCGTTGCTTGGCGGCGAGGCGTCTTGCGACGACGAGGCGTCCGATGAACAGCGCGTGCACGACGCCAAGGACGGCCCATTCCTCCACGACCGCGCCCGCCAGAACCGCGGGGACCAGATTCACGACCGTGGCGAGCACGAAGATGTGCACGAAGAGTGCGTCGACGCCACGGCCGGGTGAGACACGGCCAAAGTTCATCGCCACCTGCTCCCAGGTCCGCGTCGACGATTCGCCGTCACGGTTTTCCTCGTAGAACACCTGCACGTAGCGTCCGACGCGTTCGACGCCGGTGTGCAGCGCGAAAACGGCTTCGAATACGCCGGTGAGGAAGAGCAGCGGCAGAAGTGTCGCGACCGGCAAGGAGGCGAGCGCGGCGACGGCAACGACCAGCGCGGCCCACAGCGCGAGGCCGACGACAAAGATCCAGACCCGCGCGGTCCCGCGTTCGCGGATCGTGGCGCGAAGCGCCCGGTATTCTTCACGCTCGCGCGCGGTCAGTGATGGCATGTCCATGGTGGTCCTGGGAATTTTGGCACAGGCGCCTGGGGCGTAGCAGACCGCAGCGGCCGTGACGCTAAACAAAATTCCGGAGATGACGATAAAGTGCTTGCAGAGAAGGGATTCCTTGCTACACTCAGGGCAACCTTTTCAATAGGTTACAGCCAACCTTCATGGAGTCGAACGTTACGGTGTACAGAAGACCTCAATTCTGGATGAGCGCCACTGCATTCGTTGTCGTGGCTGGGCTGTCGCTGCCTGCCGTGGCGGCTGACTCTGCGGCGAAGAAAATAACGGCGGCCACCACGACCAGGCCGGCCGTGACGCCGAAGCCGGCCGTCACGCCACGGCCAACCGTAACATCCAAGCCGACCGCGCCGCAGCCGTCGCTGGTGAAGAAAGCGACGACCGCTCGTCAGCGCGCTGTCGCCGCCGAGCCAGCCGACACCGTCGTGCCGCGCTACAAGGTGGATGCGGCGGGCGAGTTGGTGCCGGATCTTCATGCCGCGGCGGCCATCATCTTTAATCCGGAAACCAACGAGGTGCTGTGGGAAGAGCACTCGCAGGACTCCCGGTCGATTGCCAGCATCACCAAGGTGATGACGGCAACCGTGTTCCTTGAGAACGACCCGGATACCTCGCAGGTGGTGACGGTCGCTCAGAGCGATGTCTTTCAGGCGTCAACGACGCACCTTCGTCTGAACGACAAAGTGACGGTCGACGATCTGCTGCACCTCATGTTGATCGCGTCGGACAACGCGGCCGCGCGCGCGCTGGCGCGGATCTCTCCGCAAGGCACATCCGGCTTCATCGTCCGGATGAACGAGAAGGCGGCGGAACTTGGGCTGGAGAGCACGCACTACGCCGATTCGTCAGGGTTGCTCTCGGACAACGTGTCGTCGGCCTACGACATGGCGCGGCTCATCGCGCACGCTTCGGCCGACGAGCGGATTAGCTCAATCATGCGGTTGTCCGATTACACCGTGCGCACGCCGAAACGCTCCATCAGCTTCCACACCACCGATCGCCTGCTCGCGCAGGAACAGATGGATGTGCGCGCCGCCAAAACCGGGTTCATCTCCAAGTCCGGCTACTGTCTGGCGACGTTGCTCCGGTTGCCGGAGAGCGGCCAGCAGGTCGCGGTCGTGGTGCTTGGCGCGCGTTCGAACGCGGGCCGATTCCTCGAAACACAGAATCTCTTCCACTGGCTCTCGTCGAAGACGTCAACGTTCTTCGCGACCGAGACGCCAGCCGTCACGCAGCAACAGTAACGCCAGCCGGATAACCGGCGCGTCTTCTCGTCAATCAACCTTATTTCGTGTAGCCATTCAGCCGCGGTAGCCGCGCTGGATGGCTGCCGCGTCAAGCGGCAGCGTCGCAATCGCGTCCACGTGAATCAGCACGGGACGGGCGGCGCTCCGTCCGTCGTACGCCTTCAGATAGCGCTGGCAGACATCGCACGCGTAAACGCGATAGCGTCCGTCGCGGGTGGCAAACGACGTGATGCGCGCGCGATCGTGGTTGTCGCAGTACGGGCAGGCAAGCGGATCGAAGATCCACTGCGCGAGGCAGCGACCGCAGATGAGATGACGCTCTGCATCGGGCGTAATCGTCGCGAAGTCGGCCTCCCATCCGCACACGGGGCAGAGGCGCTGACGCCACGACTGAAACTCGGGACGCGGCATCAGCGCATCGGCGCATCGGCTGAGAAACGGACGCAGCGCGAGGAGAAACACCTGATCGAGTCCGGCTGGCAGATCGGCAGGCGTGACGTCTTTGGCGGCGTCCACGTGTGAGGTGGCCGTGTACCAGCCGGCGACGAGCGGTTCGAGCGTGTGGCCGTCACGGCTGATGGCGAGAATGCGCTCGTAGTCGCGCGGGTCGAGCGCGCCGTGTCTCTGGAGCACGTCGGAGACCTGCCGCATCGTGAGCCGGAAGTCGCTCCAGTCGAGCGGGATGTCGGCGAAGCGGACTGCGGGGCGTCCGTCGCGCTGTTGCGCGGCGAGCCATGCGGCGTCCGGCTGCATCCATGGCAGCGGCACGCGCCCCTGCACCCGTTTGTTGATCTCGATGAGCGCGAGTTGCACGTCGATCGCATCAGAGAGTTCCGGATGGATCTTCTTGAGGGCAGTGAGCTCAGTGACATCCCGCGATGTGGCGCGCGGAGGTCGAACGGGTCGCTCGGTCACGGAGGCGATTGTACCGTGTTGATAGAATGACCGGGTTCATCTGGTCATCTCGTTGATCTGGCCGTCTGGTCATGAGGTGATTGGGGTGAGCGGGTCATTGATGCCGACGTCGAGCCTGATGCCACTGCCAACGCCTTCCCGATCCGTCCTGATGATTGCGTCCGAGGCGCTGCCGTTTTCAAAAACGGGCGGCCTCGCCGATGTGCTGGGCGCACTGCCACCGGCGCTGGCGCAGCTTGGGTGGAATGTCACTGTCGCGGTGCCACGCTATCGCGGTACCACGGGCGGCCAATTACTCGAGCGCGTGACGCTGCCGCTTGGTGGCACGCGTGCCGACGTGGGGTTCTACACGGTCGACGTGGCGGAACGTCATCGCGTGCTGTTGGTGGATGAGCCCTCGCTGTTCGATCGCGCGCAGTTGTACTCGGAAGGGGGCGTCGACTATCCCGATAACGCGCGCCGTTTTGCGCTGCTCGTGCGCGCGGCGCTCGAATATGCCGTACGTCACAACCACACCTTCGACATTGTTCACGCGCACGACTGGCAGGCGGGATTGGCGCCTGTGTACTTGCGGACGCTGTATGCCTCGACGCCTGTGTTTGCGACGACCGCCAGCGTATTCACGATCCACAACCTGGCGTATCAAGGCGTGTTTGAACAGGATTGGCTGCCGCGCCTCGATCTGCCCTGGTCGTTGCTCGAACAGGACGGGCTGGAATTTTGGGGGCGCATCAGTCTGCTCAAAGGCGGGATCAATTTCTCGTCGATGATTACGACGGTCAGCCCGCGCTACGCGCGCGAGATTCAAACAGCCGCGTTTGGCTTTGGCTTCGACGGCATCTTGCGCCATCGCGCGTCGCGGCTGGTGGGGATTCTGAACGGCATCGACGCGCAGCAATGGAACCCGGAGACCGATACATTTTTGCCAGCGCGCTTCAGCGCCAGCGATCGTGCCGGGAAGCGGGAGTGCAAGGCGGCGGTGTTGCGCGAGTACGGCTTGTCGTCCGACGAGGCGGCGCTTGACCGGCCGCTTGTGGGCATGATTTCGCGCATGGTCGACCAGAAGGGGCTGGATCTCATCGCCGGCATCGCGCACGAACTGCCGAACCTTGGCGCGACGTTCGTCGTGCTGGGGACCGGAGACGCGCGGTATCAGGAGATGTGGCGCCGGCTGGCGGCCGAACATCCAGACACGATTGCCGTGCGCATCGGCTTCGATGAAGGGTTGGCGCACCGGATCGAAGCCGGCGCGGACCTGTTCATGATGCCGTCGCAGTTCGAGCCGTGCGGCCTCAACCAGATGTACAGCCTGCGCTACGGCACCATTCCAATCGTCCGCCGCGTAGGTGGGCTGGCGGATACCGTGAAGGACTACGACGAGGCGGGGGCGGATGCCACCGGCTTCGTGTTCGACGACTACACGCCGGAGCAGTTGCGGCGGAGTCTACGCCGCGCAGTTGACATCTACCGGGACACGGCGCGCTGGACCATCCTCCAGCGCACGGCGATGGCCGAGGACCATTCCTGGGATCGGTCGGCGCGTGAGTACGTCAAAATATACGAGCAAGCGCTGGGAAGTCGCTTTTAAGGGAGACAGAGACGATGGCAGCCGACAACGTGCAGACGTTTACGGACGGAAATTTTGAGACAACCGTGCTGAAGGCCGGTGGACCGGTGCTGGTGGATTTTTGGGCCGAGTGGTGCGGACCCTGCAAACGTCTGGCGCCGACGATCGATCAACTCGCCGGCGAGTACGCAGGCAAGGTCACGATCGGCAAGCTGAACGTCGACGACAACCCGGATACGGCGTTCAAGTTCCAGATCCGCGGCATTCCGGCGGTCCTGCTGTTCAAGGGCGGCAAGGTCGTCGAGCAGGTCGTCGGGCTGGCGCCAAAAGAAGAGTTCAAAAAAGCCATCGACAAGCACCTCTAAATGACATCCCCGCGTCACGTCATCATTATCGGGTCCGGCCCCGCCGGACTCACGTCTGCGCTCTACACCGCCCGCGCCAATCTCCAGCCGCTGGTGATTGAAGGCCTCGAAGCTGGTGGTCAACTCATGATGACCACCCTGGTCGAGAACTGGCCGGGACATCGTGACGGGGTCATGGGGCCGGATCTCATGGGCGAGATCCGCGCGCAGGCGCAGAAGTTTGGCGCCGAGCTCGTGCAGGCGTATGTGACCAGCATCGATTTGAGCACGCGGCCCTTCACGATCACCACGTCTGATGCGACCTACACGGCGGACAGCGTGATTGTCGCCACCGGCGCCTCGGCGCGTCTGCTGGGGCTCCCCTCGGAGCGGCGTTTGATGGGGCACGGCGTGTCCACCTGCGCCACGTGTGATGGCTACTTCTTCCGCAATCACGAAATCGCCGTCGTGGGCGGTGGTGATTCGGCGCTCGAGGAAGCGATGTTCCTCACGCGGTTTGCCAGCAAGGTCACCATCGTGCACCGCCGCGAGACGCTGCGCGCGTCGAAGATCATGCAGGACAAGGCGCGCGCCCATTCGAAGATCGTCTGGAAGCTGAATAGCGAAGTTGAAGAGATCTGCGACGGCGGCAAGGGCGAAGTGACGTCAATGGTGATCGTGAACCGCGCCACCGGCGCTCGCGAAGAGATTCCGGTCACCGGCGTGTTCGTCGCCATCGGCCACACGCCGAACACGTCGCTCTTCAAGCATCAGCTCGAACTCGACGCCAACGGCTACATCCTCACGCGAGACGGCATGAAGACGAACATCCCCGGCGTCTTCGCGTGTGGCGACGTGCAGGACCCGGTCTACCGTCAGGCCATTTCCGCCGCCGGCTCAGGCTGCATGGCCGCGCTCGACGCGGAGCGCTTTCTGGACGAAGTGCCGGGACACTTGCAGTCGTAAAATCTGGGTATCTGGTCGTCTGGTGATTGGGTAGTTACTGGTGATTGGGTAGTTACGTCGCTCCAATGACCGGATGACCAGATCGCGCTAGTCGATCCATCCGCCGCCGACGACAACGTCTCCGTCGTAAAACACCACGGCTTGTCCGGGCGTGATTGCGAGTTGCGGCTCGTCGAAGGTCACCGCCGCGCGCGTGGGATTCTCGAGCGCTTCGACGAAGGCGTCGGCCGGACGATGGCGATGGCGAATCTGCGCGGTGACGCGGCGACGCGTTTCTGGCGCGCCCTCGATCCAGTTCACGCCAGACGCCGTGAGCGTCGTGCGTTCGAGTGACGTCTTTGGACCGACGACCACATCACCGTCCGCCGGCTTGAGCGCAATCACATACATCGGCTGTCCGGTGGGGGAATGCGCGAGGCCGAGCCCCTTGCGCTGGCCGACAGTAAAGCGATGGATGCCGTCGTGCGTCGCGAGCGGGTGCCCTGCCTCGTCGACGATGTGCCCTCTGTTCACGCCAGCAGGCAGATGCCGCCCCACAAACCCCGCGTAGTCATCGTCGGGCACGAAGCAGATCTCCTGGCTGTCTGGCTTGTCGGCGACCGGCAGATGACGGGCGCGCGCGTAGTCGCGGATGGCCGACTTGGTCCACTCGCCAACCGGAAAGAGCGCCTGCGCGAGCTGGGCCTGCGTGAGCGAGAAGAGGAAGTACGCCTGATCCTTCGACGGATCGACGCCGCGCTTTAGTTGATAGTGGCCGGTGCCGGCCGACTGCTCGACACGCGCGTAGTGACCCGTGGCGACGTAGTCGGCGCCGAGTCCGTGGGCGCGTTCGGCGAGCGTGGCGAACTTGAGGTCGCTGTTGCAGTGCGCGCAGGGGAGCGGCGTGCGGCCGGCCGCGTACTCTCGCACGAAGTTGGCGACGACCTGCTCGTTGAACTGTCGCTCGAAGTTCATGATGTAGTGCGGGATCTGGATGTGGGTGGCGACACGCCGGGCATCGTGCAGATCGTCGATCGAGCAGCAGCTTCCGAACGTGGTCTGCCCCTCGCTCTGATCGTAGAGTTGCATCGACAGCCCGATGACCTCGTGGCCCGCCTCGGCGAGCATGGCGGCGGCCACCGACGAATCCACACCGCCCGACATTGCAACAACAACACGCACAGGAGATAGCCTTTGGCTTTTGTGATTATGCCCGCGCCCGGTTCAGCGTTCGCAGTTTCTCGACAAGTCGCGGCAGGACGGCAATGAGCGTGTTGACTTCGTCCGCGGTTGAATACATCCCGAGGCTGAAACGGAGCGAGTTCTGCGTCCGATGCGCGGGGAATCCCATCGCTTTCAGGACGTGCGACGGTTCGAGCGTCCCCGACGAACAGGCAGACCCCGTCGACACCGCGATCCCTTCGAGGTCGAGCGCGATGAGCAGGCTCTCGGCTTCAATGCGATCAAAGCTGATGTTGGTCGTGTTCGGCACACGGCGGCTGGTATCGCCGTTCACCTGCGTGCCTGGGACGCTGCCGAGGATTCCCGCTTCCAGCATGTCGCGCAGCGCGCTGAGGCGTGTGGTTTCCGCAGGCAGCTTCGTCGCGGCAAGTTGCGCGGCGACGCCGAATCCGGCGATTGCGGGGACGTTCTCGGTCCCGGCGCGGCGATTGCGTTCGTGCTTCCCGCCGGTGAGGATCGGCAGCACCCGCGTGCCGCGTTTGACCCAGAGCGCGCCGACGCCTTTCGGTCCGTTGAACTTGTGCGCGGACAACGCGAGCAGATCGACACCAAGTTCACGCACGTTGACAGGAATCTTGGCCGCCGACTGCACCGCATCGGTGTGCAGCAATGCGCCGTGTTCGTGGGTGATCCTGGCGATGTCGGCAATCGGTTGAATCGTGCCGATTTCGTTGTTGGCGTGCATCACGGAGACGAGCGCGGTCTTGTCGGTGATCGCTTCGCGCAGCCGTTCCACCGAGACGATGCCCGAGGTGTCAACAGGGACGAGCGTGGTCTCCCATCCCCGACGCGCCAGCGCCTTGAAGGTATTGAGCACCGCCTCGTGTTCGATGGCCGACGCCACCAGATGACGCCGCCCTGTGGCTTCCATCGCGTCCGCGACGCCGCGGATGGCCGCATTGTCCGCTTCGGTGCCACCGCTGGTGAAGACAAGCTCGGACGGATCGGCGCCAAGCAACCGGCAGACCGCGCTGCGCGCTTCGTCAAGGACAGCCTTGGCCTGCTGTCCGAAGTGGTGCACGCTCGAGGCGTTGCCAAAGGTGTCCGCGCTCACGCGCGAGACCTGCGCGAGCACCTCAGGCGCCAGCGGGGTGGTGGCGTTGTAGTCGAAGTACATCCGCATCGGTGAATAGTTCATTATCTGGTGATCCGGGCCTCTCGTCATCTGGTCGTTGAGGAGCGAGGCATTTCACGCGGTCACTCGCACCTCCACCGCCGGCGCCCACTCGTTCCCGTTGCGCACTTGTTCACGTGAGCGTGTTCTCCCGTGCAATGCCTGGCGAGGAACCCTATACTGGTACTTGAACAGCCAATCAAGCGCCACAGCGGCACGAGACTTTTCTGTTCGTGCGACGTCAGGCGGAGGTCACATGTGGAAACGGGATGAAGCCGTGCGTCCGGCCAGCGGACAATCTGCCGGCGCGCCATCATCAACATCGACAGCATCCACGCACGTTGAGATGAACCCTTCTCTGGAAAAGAGCACCGTGAATATTGGTAAATCGGTTGTCATCAAAGGCGAGTTGACTGGCAGCGAGGATCTGACGATCGATGGACAGGTCGAGGGGACGATTCAGCTCCGCGAGCATGTGCTGACCATCGGCGCGAACGGCCGCATCAAGGCGCAGGTGTTCGCAAAGTCGGTGGTCGTGCTCGGTGAGGTGAACGGCGACATCACCGCCAGCGAGAAAGTGGATATCCGCGATAACGGATCGGTGGACGGCGACATCGTTTCGCCGCGCGTCGCCATTGCCGAAGGCGCGCACTTCCGCGGCAGCGTCGATATGCAGCGGAAGGGAGCCGCCGCTTCGCCCGTTGCGGCCAAGCCTGCGGCCGTGCCGACGCCTGCGCCGGCGCCTCAGAAGGTCGGCGCGTAAGATATCGCGTCGCCCATGGGGCTTCTCGATAGGCTTACGTCGAAACGTCCAGAACCAGAGACGCACCAGCGTTCGGCAGGCGCGGCGGAGCAGTCGCTATTTGCGACGAAGGCGCTCGGCACGTTCCTGCGTGTGCTCACGCTTCGCGAGGCGCCGGTGTTACTCGATCTTGGTCCGGTCGTTGGTCCGAATGTGGGATTTTTCGGCGAACATCTCGGCTGCAAGATCTTCGTTGACGATGTGTGCGCCGAGATCGAACGACACGTGCGCGCCAATACACTGGCCGATTTACCCGAGGCGATCGGCGCGCGGTGCTCGCACGCGGACGCGAGCGTCGACGGAATTCTGGCGTGGGATGTGTTCGATTATCTGGACAAAGCCTCGGCGCACGTGCTCGGCCGCGAGTTGACGCGCATCTTGCGGCCGGACGGGGCGCTGCTCGGGTTCTTTGGCAATGTGCCGCCGAAGGAGCAGCCGTCCACGTACACGAAATACGTCATCGTGGATGAGAGCACGCTGCGGCACCGGCCGTACCCCGGCGCGCGCGAGCGTCAGCCGGTCCTCGCCACACGCGACATCATCCGCCTCTTCGACGGCCTGCGCGTCTCCGATTCGTTTTTCATGAAGAACAACGTTCGCGAGATCCTGTTCCGCAAGACTTAGCGATCTGGTCACCAGATGATGAGATAACCAGATGACACGTCCCGTGATTGCGCTCATCACAGACTTCGGCTTGCAGAATCACTACGTCGGCGTCATGAAGGGCGTGATGCTTGGGATCTGTCCCGACGCGACGTGTGTCGACATCACCCACGACATTCCACCGCAAGATACGTTGACCGCGGCGCTCGAACTCGAAGCAGCGGTGCGGTATTTTCCCGCCGGCACGATTTTCCTCGTCGTGGTCGATCCCGGCGTCGGTTCGTCACGGCGAGCGCTTGCGATCGAGGCGGGCGATCGTCGCTTCGTCGGTCCCGACAACGGCGTGTTTACGACAGTTATTCGCGATGCGGCCGCGCATCACGCCGTCGAATTGACGGAGAGTCGCTACTGGCGATTTACGGTGAGCCGCACGTTCGAGGGGCGCGATCGGTTTGCGCCGGTGGCCGCCTGGATGGCGACCGGCGTTGGTCTCGGATCACTTGGGACCGCGGCTGGAGCCTTGACACTGCTTCAGATTCCCGCCGCGCGGGCCACGGATGATGGACTGAGCGGCGACGTGCTGTGTGTCGATCGATTCGGCAATCTGGTGACGAACATCGACCGTTGGCAGCTCGAATCGCTTGGCGAGGTGTCGGTTCAGATCGGCGCGCAGCATATCTCGCAAGTATCAGGCACATACGCGGACGTAGAGGAAGGCGCGTGGCTGGCGCTCATTGGCAGCAGCGATCGTCTCGAGATCTCGGTGCGTGGCGGCAACGCGTCAGCGTTGTTGCCGGCGGGACGTGGCGCGCGTGTGCGTGTCCTGAAGCGTGCGTGATACGATGCCCCGTTCATGATCGGCTTCGATCTCACCGACGAACAACAGCTTCTTGAACAGACGATCCGCGAGTGGGTCTCCCGCGACATTCTTCCCAATATTCGCGCCTGGGATCGCGCGCACGGCTTCGATCGCGAGCGTGTCGTTGGCGGCATGCGCGACCTGGGACTGCTTGGCGTCTCGGTGCCGCAGGAGTACGGCGGCGCCGGCATGGATTACACCGCCCTCGGCATCGTGAGCGAG
Organism: Acidobacteriaceae bacterium; assembly: GCA_031274845.1. GTDB lineage: Bacteria > Acidobacteriota > Vicinamibacteria > Vicinamibacterales > CAVVIG01 > CADEEX01. The sequence goes on along the minus strand of JAISPN010000080.1, from coordinate 2,430 downwards.
GAGCTCGAATACGCGGATACCTCGCTGCGCGTCGTCATGTCGGTACACATGGGCCTCAATTGCCTGACGCTGCTCACGTGGGGCACCGAGGATCAGAAGCAGCGGTATCTTGTGCCGCAGGCGCAGGGGAAGAAATTATCCGGGTACGGTCTGACTGAGCCGGGCGCGGGGAGCGATGCGCGCGCCATTCAAACCACGGCGACCAGGCATGGTGACACCTACATCCTGAACGGCGAGAAGTCCTGGATTTCTCTGGCGGATGTCGCCGACAATTTTCTGGTGGTCGCGTGGACGGATCTCGAGAAGAAACAGCAGCGCGATCCGAGCGGTCTGAGCATGTTCATCGTCGAGCGTGCGTTCAAAGGATTTTCTAGCGGTCCCATGAAAGAGAAATGGGGCATCCTCGCGGGCAATACCGGCTGGTTTGCGATGGACGCGGTCGAAGTGCCCGCGGCGAACCTGGTGGGACAACCGGGCGAAGGATTCAAGATCGCGATGTTCGCGCTGGATCAAGGACGTTTTACTGTGGCGGCGGGGGCGACCGGCCTCATTCGCGCCTGCCGTGATGCGTGCGTGACCTACGCGAAAGCGCGGCACGCCTTCGGCGTCGAAATCGGTCACCATCAGTTGGTCAAGGCGATGATCGCGCAGATGGAATCTGACTATCAGGCGTCACGTCTGCTATGGTTGCGATCGGGGTGGATGAAGAACACCGGTCAACGTAACACGAAGGAGACCGGGCTCGCGAAATGGTTTGCAACGGTCGCCTCGGAACGCGCCGCCGGCGATGCGGTTCAGGTACACGGCGCCAATGGGTACTCTGACGAATATCCCGTCGGGCGGTTTTACCGTAATTGCAAGGGCGCGGTCATCTACGAGGGCACGCGCGAAATTCACACATTGATGCAGGCCGACTATCTTCTCGGCTATCGCGTCGATCGTCCCACACGGTGCGAGTTACCGTCGTACAAGGGTTGACACCATGAATGCAGATCTCTCGCTCGAATTTCTTCGCGTCGTCGAACAAGCTGCCATTGCCTGCGGGCACACGATGGGGCAGGGGGAACGCGATAAGGCCGACCACGTTGCCGTCGAAGCGATGCGCAAGACGATGGATAGCGTGCCGATTGACGGAACCATCGTCATTGGCGAAGGCGAGCGCGACGAAGCGCCGATGCTCTACATCGGCGAAAAAGTCGGCATGGCGCTCTCGCGCGCGGACGGCAAGTATCCGGCAATTGACATCGCCGTCGATCCGCTCGAAGGCACGAACCTGTGCGCGACCGGCGCGCCGAACGCGATGGCGGTGCTGGCCGCCTCCGATCGCGGCGGACTGCTGCACGCGCCCGATCTCTACATGGAAAAGCTCGTCGTCGGTCCCAGCTCGCGCAACGCCGTGGATCTCGACGCGCCCGTGCACGAGAACCTGAAGTCGATTGCGCGCTGTCTCGGCCGCAGCGTCGAAGATCTCGTCATCATCGTGCTCGACCGGCCTCGTCATGAATCACTCATCGCGGAAATTCGCGCCACCGGCGCGCGCATCCGACTGATTGGCGACGGCGATCTCTCGGCTGGTATTGCGGCGGCGGTCGTCGGATCGGGCGTGCATGCGGTGATGGGAATTGGCGGCGCGCCCGAAGGGGTGCTGACGGCGGCGGCGATGCGGTGTCTCAATGGTGAAATCTTCGCGCGTCTTGTCGTCACGAAGCCGGAGCACGAAGAGCGCTGCCGCGCGATGGGGATCACCGACTTCAAGAAGATTTACCGCGCCCGCGACCTCGCGCCGGGGAAGCAGATCATCTTTGCCGCGACTGGCGTCACCGACGGCACGTTGCTGCGCGGCGTCCGCTTCTTCGGCGACGGGACGCGCACGAGTTCGCTCATCATGCAGAATTCGCCGCACCAGATCCGCTTCATCGACAGCATTCACGTGACGATGAAAGGCGACGCGAAGATCCGGTTCTAGAGATCGCGATGTACCAACGCGCGAGTGTGCATGGAACGGATCGCCGTCGATCCTGAGCAGCCGGACGCGAGCGCGATTGCGCGCGGTGCCGCGATCGTGCTCGCCGGCGGCGCAGTGGCGATTCCCACCGACACGCTGTACGGTCTGGCCGTCGATCCGTTCAACGCCGCTGCGGTGGCGGCGCTCTTTGCGATCAAGGATCGCGCCGCCGAAAAAGCGATCCCGTTGATCGCGGCCGATCATGCGCAGGTGCAGCAGTGGTGCGGCACATTGCCGCCAGCTGGCCATCGGCTGGCGGCGCAGTTCTGGCCAGGTCCGCTGACGCTAGTGCTTGATGCCCCCGTATCGATCGATCCCGGCATCACAGGCGGAGGGACGACGGTGGGCATCCGCGTGCCGGCACATGTGGTCGCACGCGCGCTGTGCCGGGCGGTGGGGAAACCGCTGACGGCGACGAGCGCGAA
>JAISPN010000030.1 GCA_031274845.1 Acidobacteriaceae bacterium | reverse complement strand
CTGAAGACGCTCACGCCGCGCGAAGAGAAGGTCATCAAGATGCGGTTCGGCGTCGGCGACGGCAGCGAACACACGCTCGAAGAGGTCGGCCAGAACTTCGCCGTCACACGCGAGCGCATTCGTCAGATCGAAGCCAAGGCGCTGCGCAAGCTGCGCCACCCGTCGCGCAGCCGCAAACTGCGCGCGTTCCTCGAAGGACGCACCAGTTAACATCTGGTCATCTGGTGATTTGGTCATTGAAAAGCCCACGGCTCAAATGACCAGATACCAGATGATGCGATTCTCAGTACACTGTGGCCGGGCCCATAGCTCAACGGTTAGAGCCGCCGGCTCATAACCGGTCCGTTCCAGGTTCGAATCCTGGTGGGCCCACTTTATTTAAGGCGTGGCGCACCTCGCGCCACGCGCATCGCCGCCTTCAGTAGGCACACGATTGATGGATGCTGACCTCGAACGTCTGATTGCGCTACAGAAACTCGACTCCGAACGGCACGAGGCGGAACGCCGTCTCGCCGAGGAGCCGGACAAGATCACCGCCATCGACGCGACGCTGGAGTCAGCGAAACAGGTGGTGGCGGACGCGAAGGAACGGCTCGCCGAAAATCAGAACGTCCGGCGCGCGGTCGAGAAAGACGTCGCCATGCACCAGGGCCGCTTGTCGAAATTCCGCGAGCAGGCCATGGCCGTCAAGACCAATCAGGAATACCACGCCATCCAGCACGAAATCGCCTTCGCCCAGACAGAAATCAAAACCCTCGAAGACAAACTGCTCGAACAGATGATGTCCGGCGACGAACTCGCCACCGGCGTCAAAGCCGCGGAAGTGGCACTCGCCACCGCGCAGAAAACCGCGCAGTCCAACAAACAGGCGCTCACCGCCGAACACGCGACGCTCGCCGCGTCGGTCGAATCACTGAACAGCCAGCGCGCCACGCTGGTGGCGGCCATCACGCCGTCCACGCTCGCCATCTTCGAGATGGTCGCCAAACGGCGTCACGGCGTGGCCACCGCCGAAGCGAAAGACGGCATCTGCACGATCTGTCACGTCCGCTTGCGTCCGCAGGTGTTCAACTCCGTGCTGCGCAACAATCAGATCCTGCAGTGCGATAGCTGTCAGCGGATTCTCTACTTCGTCCCGGCGCCGGGAGCCGGCGCAGAGCCGTCTACACACCCGCAGGTCTAATCGCTCCGGCGATCCGTCCGGCTGGCGATCCGTCGCGGCGATACGAGCAGAACAGCTCGCCGTGGCTCGCCGTACACAACCCGCACTGATAGATCGACGCTGACGCGACACCGCCCGCGATGAGCAGATCGCGCGTCGCCGCCCAGCCGTCAAAGAACCAGCGATCGTCACGGGACAGTAACGGCGCCCCCTCGTACGGAGGATTCCTCGCCAGACGCGCCGGCGCGCGAAGACACCAGCGGTCGAGCGAACCCTTGCTCACCGCCACGCGGCTCATGGCGTCGTAAACATCCGCGCCCACCTGATAGCAACACGCGCCAATCGAAGGACCGGCCGCCGCCATCACATCTTCGGCGCGCGTGCCGTAATGATCCCGAAGCGCGTTGAGCGCCACGCCCGGCACATTGGCCGCAAGACCGCGCCAGCCGCTGTGGACCGCGGCCACCGCGCCGGTGCGGCGATCGGCCAGCAGTAGCGGCACGCAGTCCGCGACCTGAATCGCCACCGCGACATCGGCATCCGCCGAGATCACGATGTCGCCCGTTGGCAGTTCCGGCGACGTCGCCGACGCGGTGGCTACCACCACCGCCGCGCCGTGGACCTGCCGCGCGTGTACGAGATGCGACGGCGCGCGCGGAAAGGCGTGACGCAGTTCCTCCCACGCATCGAGTTCGTACGACGCGCTGGCATGGCGTCCGCCGAGCCACCACGCCCGGGTCGTGAAGAAGTGCGGCGCAAACGCCAACAACGGCACGCACACGAGCGCGGGACCACGCTCGGTTACCTGCCACGCGAAAGAGGCATCGGGAGCTGGAAGTATCATGTCGTGATGGCGAATATTATCGGCCTTGGACTGGACGCCACCGACATTCCCCGCATCAAGGCGACCATCGACCGGTACGGCGACCGCTTTCTGCGTCGCGTGTTTACCGAAGGCGAGATCGCGTACTGCATGCGCCGGCGCGAACCAGAAATTCATTTCGCCGGGCGATTCGCGGCGAAAGAAGCGGCGATGAAAGCGCTCGGCACAGGCCACACGCTGGAAGTGCTCTGGCGTGATGTCGAGGTGATCCGGCGTGGCGGACCGCCGCAACTCCAGTTTCACGGCGGCGCCGCGCGGCGCTTCGCATGGATGCAGGCGACATCCTCGCTGCTCACCATCACCCACTCCGACGCGCTCGCCCTCGCGCAGGTGCTACTCCTCGCCTGACGCAACGGCAGTTGCGCATTTGGGCCACCGCCGCGCGCGCGGAGCACGCGAGCAGCGGACCTCACCGCTGAACTATCGATCCCGCCACTATTTACAAGCGCGCCCCCAATCTGCCGGGACCGGTACGTCTCTTGATGTGCTCTGGTCACGTGCCGGTCTACTGCCGGCGGCCGAAGGAGCGTGCCCGATGACGATCAAGATCGCCCCCAACGACAAAGGCAATCCGCCCGGAAAGCTGGCGGATGCCGAACTGCACTTCACCGACGGTCCACTCGGCGGACTCAAACTGATTGGCTTTGCCATCTGGGAACGGCGCGGCGGAGGCGGCGGCCGGAATGTCACCTTCCCGGCGCGTCAGTACAGCGTCAACGGCGAGCGGCGCAGCTTCGCGCTGCTGCGGCCGGTGCTCGACACGACCGCACAAAACCAGATCCGCGATCTCATTCTCGCGGCGTTTCAGGAATTCGAAGCGCGCGCGGCGGTGGCCAGTTGATCCGCGTCCGCGCTATCACGCCATCGGCAGCAGACGCGCGTTCTCCTGCGCGCGCTTTGGCGGCAGCGTCCACTCCGCGCGCACCGACTTCTCGTACTCCGAGCGGAAGAACGCGCTCTTCATGCCGCCGTCAACGATGTCCCACGGCAACATGGCGTCCTTGCTGCGATCGCGAAAGACGTAGAAGTCGCCGTCGATGCCGGCCTCCGCCACCGCCGCGCGCCAGTTCTGGCCGTTGCGCTCGGCGGCATCGATGACGCGCGCCACCCGCCGGTCGCCCAGCGACAGCAGCGCCTGGTAATAGGAATGCCGCTCGGACTTGATGTTGAAGTAGACGTTGTCGATGCCGGCGGTCAGGGCGCGTAGCCGCTTGATCTTGCGATCGACCACCGCCGGATCTTCCATCGGCATCCACTGATACGCGGTCCCCGGTTTCGGAATCAGCGGGTTGACGCTGCCGATGATCCGGCCGACCTGCCCGCGCGAGCGCGCGTGCGCCAGCATCCGCTCGCGTAACCGCAACGTCAGATCGCGGATGGCGACGAGATCTTCGTCTGTCTCCGTCGGGAGGCCAAGCATGTAGTAGAGCTTCAGGTTCTCGATGCCGCTCGCAAAGATCAGATCGGCGCGCTCCAGAATCTCGTCGTCCGTCATCGTCTTGTTGATGACGCGGCGCAAGCGATCGGAACCGGCTTCGGGCGCAATCGTAATGGTCCGCTCGCCGCTCTGCTGCAACATGCCGAGAATCGGCGCGGTCAGATCGTCGAGCCGAAGCGAGGCGGGGCTGATCATGTAGCCCATCTCAAGAAGACGCGCGAGAATCCGCTCGATCTCCGGATGGTCGCAGAGCGCAATCGACACGAGACCCGCGCGGCTGGCGTGGACGCGCGCGGCTTCGGCAAGCTGCAGGATGCGACCTGCCGGAAACGATCGCACCGGCAGGTAGTTGTAGCCGGCCCAACAGAACCGGCACAGGTTCGCGCACCCGCGAACGACTTCGACCAGAAATCGCGAGCCGAACTCGGTATCGGGCGTGAAGATGGTGGTGGCTGGCGGATCGAGCGCGTCGGTCGTGCGCACGGCCGCCTTGCGCACAGGATTCGCAATCGCACCAGCATCGAGAGCGTGAACATCCGTTCGCACGCGCATCGCGGCCAACGATCCATCGCTTGCGTACTCGGGCTCGTAGAACGATGGGATGTAGAACCCGCGTTCGCGCGCGAGGCGTTGCAGCAGATCGGCGTGGCTTGTCGCTTCGCGGCATGCGCGGCCGAACGCGCCAACGAGCGCCTCGCCTTCGCCGGCCGCAATCACGTCGGCAAACGGCGCGAGCGGTTCAGGGTTCACAAACGTCACGGCGCCACCGATCACGATGAGCGGGTGCCGCTCGTTCCGTTCTTCGGCGTACCGCGGAAGGCCAGCCAGCCGCAGCATCGTGAGCACGTTCACGTAGTCCCATTCGAACGACACCGAGAACGCGAAGACGTCGAACTCGTTGACCGGCGTTTGCGATTCGATCGAGAGGAGCGGGGCTTTGGCCGAGAGAAGTTCGGCAAGCTCCTGCTTCGGCGGCAGGAACACACGCTCGCAGACAATGTCCGGCTGCTCGTTGAACAGCCGGTACACCGTCTGCAATCCGAGGTTGGACATGCCAACCCAGTACGTATTCGGAAAGGCGAGCGCAATCCGCACACGATCGCCGTGCGGCTTGCGAATGTAGCCGGTTTCTTTCGCGAGGGTCTGCTGTGCGCGTTCGCGCTGTTGCCAGAATTTCATGGTCGGCCGCTGGGGACCGAACCGTGCGCACGCTCCGTCTCGGAAGACGGCGTTCGCGGCGGCCGTGGATGTATTTACTCTACCATCGGGAAACGCCGGCTCACCGGCGTGACCCGATCACCACGCGTAAACAGCGGTTGAATCGTCTGGACTCGTTAGCTGTCCTGACGGCGGAGGAACGCTGGCACATCGAAGGCTGATCCGCCGTCGTCTTCAGCCGCGTCAGACTCCGATCCGGCGCCGCCCACAATCGGGCCACCGCCGCCAGACGCCGCCATCGGCAGATCCACGAGCGCACGGCGCGCGATCGACAGCCGCGAGGCGGCGGCGTCCGCCTGCGCCGCTGGCGCTTCGGCGCGCATGCGTGCTTGCGTCGCGTACGGCGTCAAATCCACGGGCGTCTGCATCGACGATGCGAGCGGACGGACCATCGCCCCAGGGTTGAAGCCGGTCGCGATGACGGTGATCTTCACCTTCCCCTTCAACTCCGGATCGACGACCGCGCCGAAGATGATGTTGGCGTCTTCGTCCGCGGCTTCCTGAATGATCGTCGACGCGTCACTCACCTCGACCAGCGAGAGATCCGGGCCGCCGGTGACGTTGATGATCACTCCGCGCGCGCCATTCACCGACGCGCCTTCGAGCAGCGGGCTGGAAATCGCCTTCCTCGCCGCCTCGATCGCGCGCCCTTCGCCTTCGGCCACGCCCGTGCCCATCATCGCCAGCCCCATGCCGGACATGATCGTCTTCACGTCCGCGAAGTCGAGATTGATCATGCCGGGCACGAGAATCAGATCCGAGATGCCCTGAATCGCTTGCCGCAACACATCGTCCGCCGTCGAGAACGCATCGTTCAGCGTCGTCTGCCGCTCGATGATCGTCAGCAACCGCTCGTTGGGAATCGTGATGATCGTATCCACGCAGTCGCGCAGCGCTTCGAGGCCGCGATCGGCCTGAATGTGCCGCTTGCGCCCTTCGAACTTGAACGGCTTGGTGACGACCGCCACCGTCAGCGCGCCAAGCTCGCTGGCAAGACTCGCGATGACCGGCGCGGCGCCGGTGCCGGTGCCGCCGCCAAGGCCGGTCGTGACGAAGATCATGTCGGCGCCGTCGAGCGCGTGCAGAATCTTCTCGGTGTCTTCGAGCGCCGCGGATCGTCCGACGTTCGGATCGGCGCCAGCGCCGAGACCTTTCGTCAGCTTCGATCCAATCTGCAACTTGATCGGCGCCGCGTTGTTCTTGAGCGCCTGCAGATCCGTATTCGCGACGATGAACTCGATGCCATCGAAGCCGGCCCGCACCATGCGGTTCACGGCATTGCTGCCGCCACCGCCCACGCCGATGACTTTGATCCGCGCGCCCGAATAGCGGTCGTCGTCAAGTTTGAGTCTGAGATTTTCAACCGGGTCGAGCCCGTCGAATCCATCAGGTGCCATCTGAAAATCAGACATCGTCACACTCCTTCAAGAGGGCAGGCCACAGCCCGCCGGCAGCCCACCCACTTCAGAAAAATTCCCGGAACAATCCACGCAAACGCCCGGCGACACGCACGAACGTGCCGGAACCCACCGGCGCACGTCCCGCATCGTTGGCGCTGTTTCGCTGTGCGTACAACACGAGTCCGACCCCCGTCGCAAAGGTCGGACTGTTGATGTGATCGGCCAGTCCGCCCACACCGCTCGGACAGCCGCGCCGGATCGGCAGATCGAAAATCTGCTCGGCGATCTCCGGCATGCCGTCGAGAATCGCGCCGCCGCCGGTGAGGACGATGCCCGAGTTGAGGCTTTTCTCGTACCCCGCGCGACGGATTTCGTCCCACACGAGATGAAAGATCTCTTCCGCGCGCGGCTGAAGGATCTCGGAAAGAATGCGCCGCGCCATCACGCGCGGCTTGCGGCCGCCGACGCTCGCTACTTCCATCGTCTCGTCTTCGTCCACCATCGCCGAGAGCGCGCAGCCGCACTTGCGCTTGATCTTCTCGGCGTCCGGCACCGGCGTGCGCAGCCCGACAGCGATGTCGTTTGTGAAGTGATCGCCGCCGATCGCGATGACCGCGGTGTGCCAGAGGCTGCCACGCTCGTAGATCGCGATGTCCGTCGTGCCGCCGCCGATGTCGACAAGCGCCACGCCAAGTTCCTTTTCGTCTTCGGTCAGCACCGACTCGCTCGCCGCCAGTTGCTCGACGACGGTTTCCACCACGTTGACGCCGGCGCGATTGACGCACGCGACGAGGTTCTGCGTCGAGCTCTGGCTGCCGGTGATGATGTGCACGTTCACTTCAAGGCGTGCGCCAGTCATGCCGACCGGCGCGCCGATGCCGTCTTGATCGTCGACGACGAAGTCTTGCGGAAGGACGTGCAACGTTTCCCGTCCGGTTGGCAGCGACACCGCTTTGGCCGCGTCGATCGCGCGGCGGACATCCTCGCGCGTGATCTCGCGATTCTTCCCGGCCACGGCAATCACGCCACGGCTGTTGAATCCCTTGATGTGCGGACCGGACAAGGCGAGGTGTACGGTATCGACTTCGACACCGGCCATCAACTCGGCCTCTTCGATCGCCTTGCGAATTGACTCGACGGCCGCTTCGAGATTGACGACGACGCCACGGCGGATGCCGCGCGACTCGGCGACGCCCAGTCCGATGACATCGATGCCACCGCCATCGAGCACCTCGCCCACCACGGCGGTCACCTTCGATGTGCCGACGTCAAGCCCGACCACGTACCGTTCTTTACGTGCCACTCGTCCTCCGGTCCCCTATGGCTGCACACGGCTGGCCGTCGGCACGGCCGCCGTCTGTGTTCCTGATGCGATGTGAGCAACCGCCTTGCGCCCGCGTGCCGCCGCGGAGGGGCGCACATAGATGCGATCGTCAAATCTCAAATCCACGTAATCGATATCCGGCACACGCTCCCGCAGCGCCGACGCCAGACCGAAGTACGACTCCAGCCGCGGCAGAAAGCGATCGTCGCCGACATAGATCACCGCCGGATCGCCAGTGACGATCACCGCGGCGTTGTGAGCATCGCTCACATCGATCTGCGACAGACGCCGACCGAGGGCGGGTTTGCCGCGAAGCGCGCGGATGACGCGCGCCGCAAGCTCGGCGCGCGGTTCGTCCACCGCGCGTGTGCCGTTTGCCACCGACGTCAACCCGTCGATGATCGGCAGATCGAAGGCGACATACTCCGGGCCGTAGTTGTCGATGACGGCGCCATGTTCGTCGATGAGATACAGCCGATCCTTGACGCGCGCAACCCCCATCGGCTCCCGCTCCGTCACCATGACGTGAATGGTCGACGGAAACGATCGCCGGAATTTCGCTTCCCGAATCCACGGCGTCTGTTCGAGGTGCACGCGCCACTCGTCGAGATTCGCCGTCAGAATGTTTGCGCCCGCCAGGCCTTTAAGCGTCGACACAATTTCAGCGCGCGACATCCGCTGGTTGCCTTCAACCGAGATGGTGTCGATCAGAAGATGCGGCGACACGGCAATCATCCCGGCGACGCGGAATCCCACGACCAGTACAACCGCGAGCGGGATCAACGTTTTCGCCGCAGCCACGACGACCTGCCGCCATCGGCCACGGCGGCGCGACGGCTTCACGCGCGCGCGACGGAAACGGCGATCGGCGGATACAGCAACAGGGCTCATGCGAGCCATCCTTCCGCGTGAGGTTCACGGCGCGCCAGTAACGCCACGACCTGATCGGGCACGGTCGCAATCGATCCCGCGCCAAGCGTGATCACGACATCACCAGCCCGCGCGATCCGCGCGAGCGCGGGCGCGACGTCCTTGAGCTGAGGGACGACCTCGACCGGATGCGATGACGCGCGGCGCACAGTGGCGGCAAGCGTGTCGAGCGTCACGCCCGCAATCGCGTCTTCGCCGGCCGCGTAAATATCGGTGAGCACCACATGATCCGCCGCCGCCAGCGCGTCGCCAAACTCCTGCATCA
>JAISPN010000219.1 GCA_031274845.1 Acidobacteriaceae bacterium | reverse complement strand
CGATTGGGTCGGCGACATTCGCCAGCAGCGTGATGCCGGCGAGACGGTGATCTTCGTTGCCGCAAGCCACGGACGCGCGGAGCGCACGATCGAGCTGCTCAAGGAATACGACGTGTTTGCCGTGCCGGTCGAGCGCGCGGACGACGCGCGCTACGCGTCGGTGCTCGTCGTCATCGGCAATCTCTCGCGTGGTTTTCGGTTGCCCGACGCGGCGCTGCAGATCTACGCCGAGACCGATATCTTCGACGAGGAGCGGCGCGGCGCGGAGAAGCGTCGATCGGCGAGCCAGGCGTTTCTCTCGGATCTGCGCGATCTGAAAGTTGGCGATTTCATCGTCCACGTCGATCACGGGATTGGCGTGTTCGTCGGGCTCAAGCAACTGGGCGTCGGCACCAGCGACGTGCAGGAATTTCTCGAGCTTCGCTATGCCGGTGAAGACAAACTGTTCGTGCCGGTCGAGCGGCTCGACCTCGTGCAGAAGTACACCGGCGCGTCGCGTCCGCCGATCGATCGTCTGGGCGGCACGTCGTGGGAGCGCGCGAAGACCAAGGTCAAGAAGGCCATGCGCGACATGGCCGAGGAACTGCTCAAGCTGTACGCGCAGCGGAAGGCGGTGTCCGGCCATGTCTTTGGTGCGGACACCCACTGGCAGCAGGAATTTGAAGACGCGTTCGAGTGGGAGCTGACAATCGATCAGAAGAACGCGGTGGCCGACATCAAGCGCGACATGGAATCGACCACGCCGATGGATCGGTTGCTGTGCGGCGACGTCGGCTACGGCAAGACCGAAGTCGCCATGCGCGCGGCGTTCAAGGCGGTGATGGACGGCAAACAGGTGGCGTTTCTCGCGCCGACAACCGTGCTCGCCTTCCAGCACGAGAAGACGCTGAAGGAACGGTTTGCCGGTTTCCCCGTCAAGATCGCGATGGTCAGCCGGTTCCGCACGAAAGCCGAGCAGAAAGACTCGCTCGACGATCTCGCCGCCGGACGCCTCGACATCATCGTCGGCACGCATCGCCTGTTGTCGAAGGACGTGCAGTTCCGCGATCTCGGACTGCTCGTCGTGGACGAAGAACAGCGGTTCGGCGTGGGGCACAAAGAGAAGATCAAGCAGATGCGCCGCAAGGTCGACGTGCTCACGATGAGCGCGACGCCAATTCCGCGCACGCTGAACATGTCGCTCGTCGGCATCCGCGATATGTCGACCATCGAGACGCCGCCCAAGGATCGTCTGTCGATTCAGACCAACGTCGTCAAATTCGATCAGCAGGTGATTCGCCGCGCGATTCATCACGAGCTCGAACGTGGCGGTCAGGTGTTCTTCGTCCACAACCGGGTGGAATCGATCTACGCGATCGGCGATCTGATCCGACGGCTGGTGCCTGATGCGCGCGTGGTCGTCGGGCACGGCCAGATGGACGAGGAGTCGCTCGAGCGCGCCATGCTCGATTTCGTGGCCAAAAAATACGATGTCCTGCTGGCGACGACGATCATCGAGAACGGGCTCGATATTCCAAATGCGAACACCATCCTCATCAACCGCGCCGATCGCTACGGTCTCTCGCAGTTGTATCAGTTGCGCGGGCGTGTTGGCCGATCGGATCGGCCGGCGTATGCGTACCTGCTCATTCCGCCCGAAGACAATCTGTCGCCGGTAGCGAAGAAACGGCTGGCCGCCATCAAGGAGTTCAGCGATCTTGGCAGCGGCTTCAGAGTCGCGGCGCTCGACCTCGAGATTCGCGGCGCCGGCAATTTGCTCGGCGGCGAACAGAGCGGTCACATCGAGACGCTCGGCTTCGAGATGTACATGAAGCTGCTCGAAGAAGCGGTGCGCGAGCTGAAGGGCGAAGAGATCGAAGACGATGCGCGCGCGACGGTGAACCTGAATGTCGATCTGCGGATCGACGAATCCTACGTGCCGGACATGAACCAGCGGTTGATGCTCTACCGCAAGGTGGCGTCGGCGCGGCGCGACGAGGAGATCGATCGCGTGCTCGACGAGGCGGTCGACCGCTATGGTCCGCTGCCGGAATCGGTGCGCAATCTGGCCGACTACGGCCGAATCCGCGTGCTGGCGGATCGATTGGGGATCGAATCAATCGACCGGGAAGGCCAGAGCGTCGTCTTAAAGTTCAGGGCGCACACGAAGCTCGATCCGGCGCGGCTGGTCGGGCTCATCAAGGAGCGGGGCGACTTGACGCTCGTGCCACCAAACGGCGTGAAAATCGGTCTTGAAGGGGCACGCGCGGTCACGCCGGGGCATGAGCGCGCGAAAGACGCGAAAAAACCGTCAAAAGTGCCCGGTCGCGCGGGTCAGTCCGGCGCACAAAAAAGTAACGTCCGGCCCAGTTGGTGGACGGCCAGAGCCCAAACCGGCGAAGTCGTGCCGGGGTTTACGAAGCAGGAGATTCTGCGGCCGGTCAAGGACGACCCGCGCGCGCCGGGCGGACTGTTCGAGCGCGTCGGGACGGTGTTGAGCGAGCTTGCGGATCGGATATAAAACATAGTGTCTTCTGAAAGAGTGATCATGAAACCGAGTCTTCGAGTCGCCGCGGGCACGCTTGCCGTGTTCGCCGCGCTCACCCTGTCGCTTCGCGCCGAAATCGTCGAGCAGATCCTCGTCAAGGTGAACGGCGAAATCTTCACCAAGTCCGACCTTGAGGTCCGCCAGATTGCGGCGCTCCGTCAAATGGGCCAGCAGACGGATACCACATCGGACGCGCAGCTCCAGAAGATGCTCAACGATGTGACGCCGCAGTTGATCGTGAGCGCCATCGACGAGACGCTGCTCGTGCAACGCGGCCACGAGCTTGGCTACAAGATGGGCGACGATCAATTCAAGAGCGTCCTCGACAGCATCAAGAAGGACAACAAGATCGAAACCGACGAGCAGTTTCAGCAGGCGCTGAAGTCTGAAAATCTGACGCTCCCCGAACTGCGCCGGAACCTCGAACGCCAGTGGATCATCACGCGCGTGCAGCAAAACGAAGTGCTCGGCAAGGTGTCGGTGTCCGACGATGAACTGCGGCGCTATTACGACGAGCACCGATCGGAGTTCACCAGTCAGCCGTCGGTCACGCTGCGCGAGATCTTCGTCTCGCTCCCGAACAACGGCGCCAACGCCACCGTCGCGGACGACAACCTGACGCGCACGCGCGCGACCGAACTCCGCCGCCGTGCCGTATCTGGCGAGGATTTCGCGTCGCTGGCGAGCGCGTTCTCAGATGCGGCGTCGAAGTCGAACGCCGGTCTCATCGGTCCGCTGAACTTGTCGGATCTGTCCGAGGATGTGCGCAAGCTGCTCGCGCCGATGAAACCCGGTGACATCACCGACGTGCTGCGCGGGGCCCGTGGCTACCAGATCCTGAAGCTCGAATCGCTCACCGGCGCGCAAACGGCCACGTTCGAGCAGGCGCACGATCAGATCGGCGACAAGGTGTTCAACGAGAAGCGGCGGATTGAATTCGAGCGGTATCTCGAACGCGCCCGGGCGCAGGCGATTATCGAGTGGAAGAGCGACGACCTGAAAAAGGCGTACGAGCAAGGGTTGCTGCAGGCGGACACGCAAGCCACCAGCGACAAATAGCGGACCCTCGATGTGGTTTGCGATCTGGACCCGTTCGCGTCACGAACAGGTGGTCCGCGAACAGTTGGAGCGCAAGGGGTACGACGTCTTTCTCCCGACGGTCGCGCGGTGGAGCCGTTGGAAAGATCGCAAGAAGAAGATCGAATGGCCGCTCTTCCCCGGCTACTGTTTCGCGCAGTTCGATCCCGACAGCACGTTGCCGATCCTCACGTGTACTGGCGTCGTGAACATCCTGTCGCTCGAAGGCAGGCCCGCGCCGGTACCTGAACACGAACTCGACAGCATTCGCGTGCTCGTCGGCAGTCACCTGCCGTTCGATCCCTGTCCGCTCATTCACGAAGGGGCCATGGTGGAAGTGATCCACGGACCGCTCAAGGGCGTGGTGGGCCGTCTCGTGCGCAAGGATCTGACGCACATGCGCCTTATCCTCTCGGTCGATCTCATCGGTCAGGCGGTGTCGGTCGAGGTCGACGCGGCGGATGTCCGCGCCAGGTAGACGTCGTTAGACGGTACGGTTACGCCCCGCGGCTTTGGCTTGATAGAGACGCTGGTCCGCGGCGCGCAGGGTGGCGGCGAAATCGTAGTCGGCGTCGAAGCGGGCCACGCCAGCGGACACGGTGACGCAGCCGAGACCATGCGTATCCATCGTCTCGATTGCAAGACGGACGCGCTCGGCGAGCAGACGAGCCGGATCGAGATCGACGCCGGGCAGCACCAGCAGGAACTCTTCCCCGCCCCATCGCACCAGAATGTCGTACGCGCGAACTGTGTTCTTGAGAATCTGGCTCACGTCCCGCAGCAGTTGATCGCCGGCTTGATGACCGAACGTGTCGTTCACGTTCTTGAACCGATCGATGTCGAGCAGAATCACGCTGAGTGGATGCTGCTCGCGCTTCGCGCGCGCAATCGCGATAGCGATGTGCGTTTCTCCGCCGCGGCGATTCTCAAGACCGGTCAGCGAGTCGGTGGACGCGAGCTGTTGCAGCGCTTCGACATCCTCGAACAGATCGACGGAGATCTTCGGTTCGTGCGGCGGCAACGAGACGCCGTCGAGGTCTCGCGCGACGCTGCGCCCGAAGGCGCAGAACGCATCGATCTCCGATGCCGAAAGCATCATCGGCGTCGTGTCGAAAAGCGAGAGCGCCGCGCGCACATCGGCGCGATGCGCGAGGATGGGGATCGCGATCACGCCGAGCATCGGATGCAGGTGGCGCGCGAATGGTTCGGCGAACACCGGATGCGTGTCGATGCGCGGAATGACGAGCGCGCCGGTCGCGTCGGCGACCTGACGCAGAAACGAATGTTCGTTGAAGTCCCCCATGGCGATCGGGGATGCGGTTTCGCGTGTGGCGTCCGCGTACGACAGATGCTCCTCGGCGCCGATCCGCGCGTACCCGATCGCGAGAGGCACATGAAAACGGTGACGCGCGTCGAGCGCCGCGCGCTCGATGACGGCGTGGACATCTGGATGGGGGTCGATCCGGTACGCGGGCAGCAGATCGGCCAGAAGGCTCGGCCACGCGTGGCGTTCAACATCGAGCGACAGCACATGGGAGATGTCGAGCGAGGATGCCAGCGCGCGCGCCGCCGACCGCAGCGATTCGTGCCCGCCCACGGCGATGATGCGCGTGGCGTGGCCGGAAGGGTGATGCCGGAGCGTCTGAATGATTGTCAGCCCATCGACGCGCGGCAACGACAGATCCACAATGAGCAGGGCGGGCAGCCCGGCATCCGTGAGCAACTGCAGCGCCTCGTCGCCGTTGCGCACCAGCAGCACGTCGAGGTTGAGCGACTCGAGGACGATCTGACGAATGAAGGTTGCCCGGTGTAGATTGGGAACCGCGACGAGTCCGTAAGCCACTTCACTTGTATATAACGAACTACTGACCGGAATGAAACATCGCGACACGCACTCCCCCGCCGCTGACAGTCAGGTGCGCATTGGAGACGCCCGGTTGACCGTCCCATTCGGCATCGCGCCGATGGCGGGGATGACCGACTCTGCCTTCAGGCGGCTGGTGAAACGTCAGGGGGGGTGTGGCCTCGTGGTGACCGAGATGGTCAGCTCCGAGGGGCTCGTTCGTGGCATCGATCGGACGCTGGAGTTTGCCGAGTACACGCCGGAAGAGCGGCCGGTCTCCATCCAGATTTTCGGCGGCGATCCCGCGAAGATGGCGGACGCCGCGCGCATCGTCGAATCAATGGGCGCCGACATCGTTGACATCAACATGGGATGCCCGGTGCCGAAGATTGCGAAGCACAACGCGGGCTGCAGCCTGATGCGCGAGCCGGAACAGGCCGCGGCGGTGGTGGAGGCGATGGCGCGGGCGGTGAAGATTCCGGTGACGGTGAAGATGCGCGCGGGGTGGAACGACCAGGAGCGCAACTGCGAGACGCTCGCGGAGATGGTGCAGGAGGCTGGCGCGCAGGCGGTCACCGTGCACGGACGCACCGCCGCGCAGAGCTACAGCGGACTCGCGGATTGGGATCTCGTGGCGCGCGTCGCCGACCGGCTGCGGATTCCGGTGTTTGGGTCGGGAGACTGCGTGACGCCGGAACAGATTGTCGACCGGCTGCGGAGCGGCGTCGAAGGGGTGCTCGTCGGCCGTGGCGTCCTGCGGAATCCGTGGATTCTGGCGCAAGCGGAAGATCTCTTGGCCGGACGCCCCGTGCGCCAGGTGACGAGGGAGGCGCGCGGTCAGTTCCTGCTCGACTACATCGCGCTGCTCGAAGACGAGCGCGTGCGCGACGGCGAGCCCGGAAATCACGATCGATGGGTCGTCAACAAAATCCGCGCGCTGGGCGGCTACTACACAAAGGGATTCGAGGGCGGGCCCGAGTTCCGCAAGGCGCTCAATGCCACAAGCTCGGTCGCCGCGCTCCGCGAGTTGATCCGCCGCTTTTTCGAGCCGTATGCCGAACTTTCTGACCCCGCTGCTGCGCGAGCCTGACGCGCGCTACACGCTGAGGAACACCCGCACGCAGGCGTCCGTCGCCAGCACGCTCCTCACGGCGTTTGATTCGAAGAGTCGCAATCGCGGGTTGCTCGGACGTAACGGACTGCCTTCAGGCACCGCGCTGCTCCTTGCGCCGACCAACGCGGTCCACACCTGCTTCATGAAGTTTCCGATCGACATCGTGTTTCTTTCGAAGGACGGGACGGTGACGAAGGTGCGTGCCGCCGTTGGTCCGTGGCGATTCGCGGCGTCGTGGTCTGCGTTTGCCACGCTGGAACTTGAGGCGGGCGCGTGCGAGGGCGGACGCCTCGTTGCCGGCGACCGCCTGTTGCTCGACCGGTGACGCGCTCGCCATGTGAGGTTATCCGGGGAAACAGGCGGGCGACGGCAAAGGCGCGCGAGCGATCCGGGGCAGGTCTGCTCTGACGGCAATCCACGCCTGACCGGAATCGACGTCAATCCGGTAGCCATGCTCCTGAAGCCAGCGCTTTTCGAGCTCGGTTTTCTCTGCGGGGAGCCACACGTATTCGGGCTGAAGTTGTTCGAGAAGAGAAAACGATCGGGGAAGCCCGGCCGCCAGCGCGAGGAATTCTTCCGTCCGGTTGGCGCTGTACACGGTTTCGCGGCGTCCATCGAGCGAGATCTGCAACTGCGGGCCGAAGTGCCAGATCGCATACTGCCCCCATCCAAACGGCGTGACCATGCGCCCGGACGGACGAGCCCTCTGTAACGCCGCCGCCGTCTGCGGTTCGGGTATCCAGTCGCCGCGAACAGGAATGCAGCTTCCGTTGCGAACGATCGATGGCGCGGCCAGTCCGACAAGCGCAAGCGAAGGGACGAGCGTCAGCGCGGCAGCAATTCTGGACGGTGCATACAACCGCCACCGCTCCACCCGCGATCCGAGCGCGACGACAAGTGGGTCGACCACATACATGGCCGAGACAAGCGCGAAAAACGGCACCAGACGAACGACGCGAAACGAGGCGTACGCCAGTCCTGCCATGGTGAGAAGCCGCCACAGATCTCGCCTCGTGTCATACAGGGCGACGACGCCAATGGCGGGCACTGTGAAAAGCCATGGTGTCCAGTCGATGAGCGCGGCTTTCGTGAGCGGCTGCCACTCCTGAATATCTCGCGTCAGCCCTACTGTGCTGTACAGGAACGTCCACAGCCCGATGCCGTAAGGAGTAACGAGCGTGGCGGCGAGGACGGCCGCGCCGACAGCGACGGCTCGCGTCCGTGTCGCGCGATTGAGCAGACCGAACGCGCACCAGCACCCCACCATCCCGAGGCCAACGAGCCAGCCACCGTGTGTGTTGGCCCACACGATGAACACAAGAGGTAACCAGCTTAGCCGCCGTGGTCGATGTTCGTCAGTGAGAAGAAACGCGACGATCGCGGCGCACGCGAACGAAAACAGTTGCGGCCGTACGGTAGTGACGATCGGCACAGCCGCGCACATCACCACGACGATGATGAGTAGTTGCACGATGCCGGGAAGCCGTTGCAACCGCCATGTAAGAAGCGTTGCCACCACACCGGCCACGAAGAACTTCAGCGCAAAGAGCCCGACGGTGCCGGCTCCCCGAAACAATGCCGCCATGACCACTTCGGCCAGCCATTCGTGGTTCACCCACGGAAGATCGCTGGTGAAGGAGTACGGATCCGACGAAGACAAGTGGTGTTCGCGCAGCAGATCGCCGCCGAATGTGAGATGCCCCCAGAGATCAGGATCGGCCTGAACGATCCAGAGGATCGACAGCATCGCTACCCACGCGAGGAGAACGAGGTATTTGTCGGCGCTGACCTTGGTCGTTGGCGTGGTCATTGTGTAACCGGCACGTACACTTCCAGACCGGCGATGGTGTCAATTTTGATGTATCGCTGGCGCACGACGTCGATGAGCCGGGCGGAAGCGTCGTTGTTGTACTTGTCGGCAGGTCTGAACAGGACGACACGCGGCGTCGCGCGGTCGAGACGATCGATTGTTGCCTGCAAGTCGCCGGGACGTTGAAGTCCGAGCGCGGAGTTGTAGTACCGGACAGGATTCCGGCGGTTTGCCAGAAAGTACAGCTCCGCATCGTTGGGGAACGCGAAGATCTCGTCGCCCGGCTGCGAGTGCTGCTGAATGAGGCGCACGATCGACGAGTAGGTGTCTCTGTCCGCCACGCTCATCCGGAAACCAGAGCGATCGGGGCCATCGACCTGCTGATGAAATTGCGTCAGGCGTGTACCGTTGAGCGTCTGATGCCCTGTGAGCGCGAATGGTTGCCCTGCGTGAAAAACGATCGCGGTGAATGCGACAAGCGCCGCGGATGTCGAGCCGAGCACTGAAGACAGGCGTCCGGGTTTTAGTTGCCAGAGGACCGCGACGATCGACAGTCCTGCCGAGTAGTACAGATACATCGGTCCTTCGAGATACAGCGAGACGAGCGCGTAGAACGTCGCAATGGCTGGAAGCGCCAGATCGTCGTGCCATCCTCGTCGAACGATCCGGGCAAGCAGACGCGCGCCGTTCGCAAGCCCGGCGAGTGTCAGCACGGTCCAGTAGAACCCGTTGATGGTCATCACCGGATCGAACGACAGCAGCGTGTTGTACAGACCGAACCCCGCCAGCACCAGATACCACGCGCCGCCGCCGAAGAAGGGCATGCGCGTTTCGTTGAACCCCGCCACGAGGGTGTCGTGAGCAAATGCACCGAGCGATCCGTGGAGGACGTGATACAGCAGCACGGGAATGGTGGTGACCGCGGCGCCCGCACCCGCGAGGGCAAGGCGATGGAGGGCGTCCGCGTTTGGCCGCGTGCCGCGCCAGAGGCTGACGGTGAGCAGGCCGACGGGACACATCGCGAGGAACGCCATGCCGTCTGCTTCGATGCCGGGGCTTGCCCATAGGTACCACAGCGTCGCGGCGAGCATGATGAACAACACGATGCGGCCCACGAACGATCG
>JAISPN010000145.1 GCA_031274845.1 Acidobacteriaceae bacterium | reverse complement strand
TTGGCCATCGACAGGATGCCCGGCTTGTTGTGTTTCAAGCTGGGATGGAACTCGTCGCCGAAACGGTAGCCGGGGCCGCCGGTTCCCGTGCCGAGCGGATCGCCGCCCTGAATCATGAAGCTGTCGATCACACGATGGAAGATCAACCCGTTGTAGAAGGGACGCTTCGTTTTCTGTCCGGTCTTTGGATCGATGAACTCTTTGGTACCTTCAGCCAGACCGACGAAGTTGGCCACCGTGTTCGGGGCTTCCGCGTCAAACAGCCGGATCGTGAAGGCGCCTTCGCTGGTCGTCAAGTGCGCGTGCAACATTGAGATATGCTCCTCAGTTCTTGATGCGATCATATCGTTACCTTCACCTCGACGTCTTCACCCCCACACCGTTCAGTGGAAATCAGCTTGCCGTCGTGCTTGATGGACGCGGGTTGAGCGAGGCGGTGGTCGTCGGAGAGGGTATTCTTTACGTTGACTCGCCCGAGGCGGATCCACCGCACGGGTGAACGTCATGGAGGAGCAGCCATGAAGCGAGTAGTTCTGGGGCTGGCGACGGTGCTCGTCGCCACCGTGAGTCTTGTGGCGCAAGTCGATCTGAACAAGGTCGCGAAGCTGAGAAACCCGGCGGGGCTGACCGAGCAGGCGCCCGCGGTGTACAAGGCGAACTTCGACACCAGCAAAGGCGCGTTCGTCATCGAAGTGCACCGCGACTGGGCGCCGCTTGGCGCCGACCGTTTCTACAATCTGGTCAAAAACGGTTTTTACGACGACACGCGCTTCTTCCGCGTGATTCCGGGGTTCATGGTGCAGTGGGGCATGAACGGCAATTCAGCGGTGACGCGCGCGTGGAAGTCGGCGCAGCTCAAGGACGATCCGGTCAAGCAGAGCAACAAGGCCGGCTATGTCTCGTTTGCCGCGCTCGGCTCGCCGAATTCGCGGACGACGCAGGTGTTTATTAATTTTGCCGACAACGCGCGTCTCGACGGTATGCGCTTCGCGCCGTTTGGTCGCGTCACCTCCGGCATGGATGTCGTCAACAAGTTGAACGGTCAATATCGCGAGCAGCCGGATCAAGGGCAGATCGAAGCGCAGGGGAACGTCTACTTGAACAAGTCGTTCCCGAAGCTCGATTACATCAAGACCGCGACGATCGGACAGTAAGCGCCGCCCCGTGCCTGTTTCTTCTCGCGCGTTGATGCGCAATCCATTTGCCGTCCTCGGTCCTCACCAGACCGATGACGGCCGCGTGGTGATTCGCGCGATCCAGCCGGCGGCGGTGGCGATCGACGTGCGGCTCATTGACGGCGAGCGCCCGGTCGCGATGACGCGCGCGACAGCGGATGGCCTCTTCGAGGTGACGCTGCCGGTGTCAGAGATTCCCGACTACCGGCTGGTCGTCGTGTTCCCTGACGGTCACGCTATCGAGATCGACGATCCCTATCGGTACGGCCGCGTCCTGACCGATTTCGATCTGTATCTCTTCGGCGAGGGGACACACAACCGAGCGTTCGAGAAGCTCGGCGCGCACCGCATTCAGGTAGGGAGTTGCACTGGTGTGCACTTCGCCGTGTGGGCGCCGAATGCCGAACAGGTGTCGGTCGTTGGCGACTGGAACGGCTGGGACGCGCGCGTTCACGCGATGCGGCATGTGTCGTCGGGGGTCTGGGAGATCTTCATCCCCGATCTGTCCGACGGCGAACGCTACAAGTTTTCCATTCGTGCCAGAAACGGCCAGCGGTTCGACAAGACCGATCCGTACGGTGTCGCGTTCGAGCAGCCGCCGTACACCGCCGCGGTGGTCCGCGACATCTCGAAGTACGTCTGGAACGATGCGGCATGGATCGACGAACGCTGTCGATCGGGCGGGCGGCTCGATCGGCCGATGTCGATCTACGAAGTACACCTCGGATCGTGGGCGCGCGTGCCGGAAGAAGGCGATCGCGTCCTCACGTATCGAGAGCTGGCGGCGCGGCTCGTGCCGTACGTGACGGATCTCGGCTTCACCCACATCGAACTGCTGCCGGTGATGGAGCATCCATTCTCGGGATCGTGGGGGTATCAGGTCGTCGGGTTCTTCGCGCCGACGAGCCGATTTGGATCGCCGGAGGATTTTAAGTTTTTCGTGGATGCCTGCCATCAGGCGGGGCTTGGCGTGCTGCTCGATTGGGTGCCCGGTCATTTTCCCAAGGACGATCACGGCCTGGCCCGTTTCGACGGGACGGCGTTGTACGAGCACGCCGATCCGCGTCAGGGTGAGCATCAGGACTGGGGCACGCTCATCTTCAACTACGGCCGTCACGAGGTGCGCAACTTCCTCTTGTCGAGCGCGTTGTTCTGGCTTGAGGAGTATCACATCGACGGTTTGCGCGTCGATGCGGTGGCGTCGATGCTCTACCTCGATTACTCGCGCCGCGACGGCGAGTGGATTCCGAACCGGTTTGGCGGCCGCGAAAATATCGAGGCGATCGAGTTTTTACAGGCGCTCAACACGCTGACGCACGGCGAGCATCCCGGCACGATCACCGCGGCGGAGGAGTCGACATCGTTTCCCGGCGTCAGCCGGCCGGTGTACTTGGGCGGCCTCGGGTTTACCTACAAGTGGAACATGGGATGGATGCACGACATGCTCGAGTACATGTCGAAGAATCCGGTCCATCGCCGCTGGTCGCACAACCTGCTGACCTTCTCGATGCTGTATTCGTACAGCGAGAACTTCATTCTTCCGTTCTCGCACGACGAAGTCGTGCACGGGAAAGGGGCGCTCCTCGACAAGATGCCGGGCGACGCCTGGCAGCGTTACGCGAACCTGCGGCTGCTCTATGGATTCATGTTCGCGCATCCGGGGAAGAAGCTGCTGTTCATGGGCGCGGAGTTCGGACAGTGGCGTGAGTGGCATCACGATCGCAGTCTCGATTGGCACCTGCTCGACGATCCAGCGCACGCCGGCGTGCACCGCTACGTCCAGACGTTGAACAGGTTGTTGCGCCACGAACCGGCGCTCTACGAACAAGACGTCGTGCCGGAGGGGTTCCGCTGGATTGATTGCAGCGACAACGAAAACAGCGTGGTGGCGTTCTTGCGTCTGACGGGACGCCCCGGCGAGACGCTGCTCATGGTCTGCAACTTCACGCCGGTGCCGCGTCACGCGTACCGCGTTGGTGTGCCGGCCGCCGGGTATTACGTGGAGCTGCTGAACAGCGACAGCACGATCTTCGGCGGCACAAACGTCGGCAACGGTGGCGGCGTCTCGACCACGGCGTCGGCGGTACACGGCTTCGAGCAATCGCTGTCGCTCACGCTGCCGCCGCTCGGGTGCGTCCTGCTCAAGAAACGATAGGCGCATGTCCTGGCGCCGCAGCCGTCCCGTTGCCGTGACGCTCGTCACGTGCGCCACGTTCACCGACATCCTCGCCTACGGCACCGCGGTTCCCGTGCTTCCAGAGGTGAGCCGCCGTTTCGGCGCGTCGCCGGCGGACATCGGTTTCCTGTTCGCGTCGTTCGGCGTGATGTTGCTTCTCGCGTCGATTCCGCTTGGCGCGATCTCGGATCGCATCGGCCGTACGTGGCCGATGGCCGGCGGACTCCTCGTGCTGGCGGTGTCGAGCGTGTTGTTCGCGTTTGCTCCGGCAATGCCGTGGCTCTATGCCGCACGCATGGCGCAAGGCGCGGCGGATGCGACGGCGTGGGTGGTGGGGTTTGCGATCGTGGCCGACCTCTACCAACCTGACGAGCGCGGCCGCGTAATGGGATGGGTGATGTCGGGCAGCACGTTTGGATTCATGACCGGTCCGACGCTTGGGGGGTGGCTCTATCAGCTTGGCGGTCCGCGGCTCCCGTATCTCGTGATTGCGGCGGTGTCCGCCGTCGTGGCCGTGCTGTTTCTGAGACTCGAACTTCCCGACTCGCGGCAGCAGACCGAGGCGGTGCCGCTCAGGCGTCTGCTGCGGACAGCGCCCGTGCGGCTCTGCGCGATTGCCGTGACCGTTGGCGGCGGCAGCATCGCCATGCTCGAACCGGTGCTGTCGCTCTTTCTGAACGCGTCGCTGGGACTCTCGCCGGGCCGCATCGGGATGGTGTTTGGCGTGGGCGCGCTTTGCGGCGCGATGCTGCATCCGGTGTTCGGCCGCTTCGCCGATCGTGTGGGGGGGCGCACGCTGACGTTGTACGGTCTCTTGGCCGTCAGCCTCTCGTTGCCGCTGCTGACCTTCATCCACAGCTTCACCAGCGCGCTGCTGATTCAGCCGATCGTCGCGTGCGCGATTGCGGTGCTCGTGACGCCGTCCTTGAGCTACATGGCCGAGGCGATGCAGTCGGTGGGGAGTGATTCGTTCGGCGTGGCCTACGGCATCTACAACGGCGCCTGGGCGCTCGGCATCCTCGTGGGTCCATCGCTTGGTGGTGTGCTCTACGAGCGCGTGGGGTTTTCCGCGCTGATTCTCGGATGGGCGGCTGGCGGCGTGCTCGTGACGGGACTGCTCGCGCGTGCGACGAGGTCGTCCCGTCCGCTCGGCATGGTGTAAAGTTTTCAGAAAGAGGAGCGTT
>JAISPN010000039.1 GCA_031274845.1 Acidobacteriaceae bacterium | reverse complement strand
ACACAAACACCGCCGCGCCGCTCGCCATGCGCTCGCCAGCGTAGGCATTGACGCCCTCGGCAAAGTCGCCGCCCGCATCCATCATCTGCAAACCGGCGTGGACCTCATCGTCATCCCCCACCGTATGACGCAAAAGAATGTTGGTATCGAGAACGACATTCATCGGAGGCCCTTCATCCCCGCGTCGGCATGCCCTTGAGCGATCGCCTCGTTGATGTCATCGAGGCTGAGCGTGATGTCCGTCTTGATGGTCGAGCGCAGCGTGGTCAAGAGCGCCTTGGGAGAAATCCTGTTTTTTCTGGCCTCGATTTCTATTTTTCCGCCGGGCAGTTTTTGGAGCGACCTCGTTGCCGCCTGAAATGCTCCACTCCGTCAATGACCAGACGGCCAGGTCGCCAGATGATGTGTGCGCTATACTGACCAGCGCGAATCACCTCTGGAGACTTGCACTATGGGCCGGTTGTTTCCCATCCTCTCCGTGGCACTGCTCGTCGCGCTCTGTGCCAGCGTCGCCGACGCCCAAAATGGCCGCGTGAGCGGCGTCGTCAAGAGCGACGACGGACAGCCGCTCAAGGGCGTCACCATCGTGGCCGACAACGAAGACAGCGGCCTGACCTACACCTCGACGACAGACGACAAGGGGCGCTTCACGCTGCTCGGCCTGCGCGCCGGCCTGTGGAAATTCGCCGCCGCCGCGCCGGGTTTCTCCACCGAAGGCGGAAGCCTCACCGTCCGCACGGGCGCTCCGAATCCGCCGCTCACGTTCGTCCTGAAGCGCACCGGCGAAACACAGTTTGGCGCGCTCGGCGGTCTCACCAACCGGGATATTCAGGCCGGGCTCGACACCGCCGACCGGCTCATGGCGCAGCAAAAGTGGGATCAGGCCATCGAGGCCTACCAGTCGCTCGCCGACAAATCGCCCGCGCTCAGCTTCGTCAAGCTGCAGATTGCCGCCGCGCATCGCCAGAAAAAGGAATACGACGCCGCGCTCACGGCCTACAACGCGGTGCTCGTCAGCGATCCCGGCAACGCGCAGGCGTACCTCGGGATTGCCGAGACGTATCAGGCCAAGGGCGACACGAGCAAGGCGGAAGAGGGGCTCACGGCAGCCGCCACCGGCCCCCACGCCAGCCGTGAAATTTTCTTCGCGCTGGCCGAACTCAAAGAGGCGCAGCACGCCGCCGACGCGGCGGCCTGGTATCGCAAAGCCGCCGACGCCGATCCGTCATGGGGAAAGCCGCGCTACAAGCTGGGACTGGCGGCCATGGAGCAGGGCAACAGCGCCGACGCGACCCGGCTGCTCACCGAGGCGATCGCCGTCGATCCGGCCTCACCGGAAGCAGCCTTGGCAAAGTCTTCGCTCGAGTCGCTGAAGAAGTAGTTGTCCCGCCCGGTTCGCCACACAGTTATCCTCGCGCTCGTCGGTCTCGGCACTCTCCTCGCGGCGGTCGGCGGATGGCGCTATGCACGCGCCTCGGCGCCGGTCAACGGTCCGATCGTGCTCATCTCGATCGATGCGCTCCGCGCCGATCGTCTCTTGAGCTACGGCGGCCGAGGCACGGCCACGCCACATCTCGACGCGCTCGCCACGGACGGCATCGTCTTCGAGCACGCCTACGCGCAAGTACCGCAGACACTGCCCTCTCACGTGTCACTCTTCACCGGCCGGCTGCCGTTCGAACATGGCGTCCGCGACGGCGTGGGGTTCACGCTGAAACCATCCGAGCGGACGCTGGCCGACATGCTCAGCGCGCGCGGCTACGCCACGGGCGGCATCGTGTCGTCGTTCCTGCTCCGTCCCGCCACCGGCATCAATCGCGGGTTCGCGTTTTTTGACGCCGACCTTGGCCCGGCATCCGCGTTCAGCCATCCGCTGACGCGCGCGGGCAACGACGCCGAGCAGGTGGCCGAGCACTGGCTTGATTCGCTGGGCACGTCGCGCGCGCTGCTTTTCCTGAACCTTGCCGATCCGCTCACGAGCGCGCCTGATGCGAGCCCGGCACGCTACGACGCTGGCGTGGCGTCAGCGGATGCGGCGGTCGGACGGCTGGTGCAGTATCTGAAAGCGCACCAGCTCTACGATCGCTCGACGATCATCGTGCTCTCGGATCACGGCGAAGGGCTCGGCGACCACGGCGAGAGCGGCCATGGCCTGCTGACGTACGACGAGAGCGTCCGCGTGCCGCTCATCATCAAGCAACCGGAGAGCGACGCGCGTGGACGCCGGGTGAACGATGTCGTGCAACTGATCGACATCGCGCCGACCGTGCTCGACCTGACGAAAGCGCCCATCCCCGGCACCGTGCGCGGCCGCTCGCTGACGCCGCTCTTCGCCGGCAGCACGACGTTCAGACCCGCGCGCGCCTACTCGGAATCGCTGTTCGGCGCCTATCACTTCGGCTGGGCCGACGTCACCAGCGTCACCGACGGGCGCTACCGCTACATCGCGTCGCCGCGCGAAGAACTCTACGACCTCGATGCCGATCCCGCCGAGCGGCAGAACATCGCCGCCGCGCAGCCAGCGATCGCCGCTCAGCTGAAAGCCGCGTTGAAGGATCTGTCGGCCACAGGTCCGGCCGCGGCGATGGCGCCGGTGACGGCGGCCGATCGCGAGATGCTCGAAGCGCTCGGCTACGTCGGCACGTTCACGCCTTCGCAGCCGTCAACTGAACCTTCCGACGTCAAGGATGGTGTTCGTACCGTCGAGCAGTTTCGCCGCGCGGTGGCGCGGCTGAACGCAGGCGAGATCGTGGCCGCGCTCGACGAGTTCCGCGCGCTCGCCGCCGCCACGAAAGACAATCCCGACATCTGGCGTCACGTAGCGGAAATCGCCCGGGACGCCGAGCGTAACGACATCGCGCTCGACGCATGGAAACACGCGCTCGCGCTGCTGCCCACCAATCTCAACGCGCAGTTCGGCGCCGCAAGCGCCGCCTTGCGCGCGCGAAAGCTCGACGAGGCGCGGCGGCTTGCGCGCGCCATCCTCGACGCGCCCACCGCGGAACCCGCCGAGCACGCGGCAGCTCACGAGATCTTGGCGCAAGCCGCGCTCGCCGCGCGCAATCCCGGAGACGCGCGCCACGAAGCGGCGCTCGCCGAAGAACTCGTCCCCGATCGTCCGGTCAGCGGATACATCACCGGCCGCATCGCCTTCGATCGCAAGCGGTACGCGGACGCGCTCGACGCCTTCGAACCCGCCATGGCGGCGATGGACAAACGGCCCGAGGAGTCGCTCGCGGATCTGCGTCTCGTGACGGCCGAAGCGCTGGCCGCGACCGCTCGCTACGCGGAAGCCGAGTACCTCTTCACGCGGGAACTCGAAGTGCATCCGCACAGCGTGCGCGCCCGCACGGGCCTCATGTCTGTCTACAAGGCCACGGGCCGCACCGACGAAGCGGCGGCACTCTCTCGCTGACGAACCGCACTGACGACCATGCTCTTCCGGTACGTCCTCGCGTTGTTGCTCATCGGCGCCACGGGAATGCCGGTGTCGGCGCAGATGGCCACGGGGAAAGTCGTGCTGGCGACCGTAGTCGATACGCGCGGCATTCCGCAGGTCGATGTCGAGGCGGATGATTTCGTCATCACTGAAGCTGGCGAACCACGCGAGGTCATCGATCTGCACGTCGCCGACTACCCCATCGTTCTCCTGCTGGACGATGGACGCGACGAACGGTTTGGCGTCGCGATTCGTGACGCGGCCAAGCGGTTCGTCGAGCGGATCGGCGAACGTCCGCTGGCGGTGGGGCTCTTCTCGAACGACCGGGAGATGCTCGCGACGTTCGACGACGATCGCGCGACGGTGCTCGAACGGCTGACCACGACACCGCTGCGCCCGGCACCAGCGGCGGCGATTCTTCCCGTCGTCGGCATGGCGGCGCGGCTCGTTCGAGACACCGGCGCGCCATTCGCGGCCATCGTCCTTGTCACCGCGGGCCCGGTCGATGCGAGAGCCACAATCAATAGCGATCTGCTCCCCTTCATCGTCGAGACGCACGCGCCGCTGCACGTCGTCGCGCTGCAACCACGCGGCGACGATCCGGAGAACGCGATCCCGGATCTGCTGCGCGGCCTCTCCGAGCAGACGCGCGGTCAGTACACGCCGATCTTCTCACCCGCGTCGTACGGCATCGCGCTCGATCGCCTGGCCGATCGCATGTCGACCGAGCTCATGATTTCCTATCTGGAACCCGAGCACGCGCACGAAGGCGACGTCCGCGTGGGCGTGAAAAAACCCGGCGCCATCGTGCTGGGCATGGGCGTCGGCCGCTAACCTCACTCTGTCCTTCAGATCACGAACGGCTCGTCAGCACTAATCAGACACCGCGCGTGTCCAGCGCCGTCACTGGTCAGCGCCGCGCCACTCCGGCCGCAACTCGCCAACGATGCGCTCGCGTGTGGCGCGCGACTCCGCCGTGCGTTGACGCGCCGTGGCCACCACGTCCGGCGAAGCCGATGCTGGCGTCCCCGCATCGAACGGCGGGTGGGGCGCATATTCAAGCCCGAGTTGGACTGTCTCCGCTTCGACCTGTCCCAACAGTTCGGCCACGACGGTGAGGCCGAAGTCGATCCCCGACGTGATGCCGCCGGCCGTGATGAATTTGCCGTCGCGCACGACGCGCTCGGCCACAGGCGTGGCGCCAAACGCGGCCAGCAAATCCCGCGCGGCCCAGTGGCTGGTTGCCCGTTTGCCTTCAAGGAGTCCCGCCGCGGCCAGCACCATGGAGCCCGTACACACCGATGTGACGAAGCGCGCGCCTTCCGCCTGACGGCGGATGAATTCCAGCGTGGCAGTATCTTGCAGCAGCCTATTGATGCCGGCGCCGCCCGGCACGCACAGGACGTCCAGCGGCGGGCAGTCGTCGAAGGTGCGCGTGGGCGTAAAGACCAGCCCGGTTGTCGATGTCACCGGCTCGCGCGTTTTCCAGACGAGATCGACCGTCAGGCCATGCGCCAGATGAAACACCTCGTACGGCCCGGTCAGATCGAGTTGCTGAACGTGCGGAAAGACGAGCAGTCCGATGCGAGGTTCCATGATTCATCCTTTCTTCTGTCACCTGTCTCAGTCAATATTGGCGACGCGTCCATGCGCGGATTTGTCGGCGCCCACCACGAATTTCACGACGCGGCGTTTGCGCAGGACTGGGCCGACCGTTTCGTCCCGTCCGCGGCGAGGCTGGCGTTATTCGATCTGATCCTGAACCAGATTCGCCAACTCCCTGTCAGCGATCCGCATGTCCTCGAACTCGGTCTGGGACCGGGCTATCTGGCGCGATACATTCTCCAACGCCACACGACGCTCCAGTACGAAGGGGTGGATTTCTCCACGGCGTTCTTCGAGGTAGCGAAACGGACGCTGGGCGAACTGGCGGCACGAGTGACTTTCTCCATGGCCGATCTGATGGACCAGTCGTGGCCGTCACGCCTGACGCACCAGCCGCACGCCATCATCTCGACCTGGACCTTGCACGATCTGGGAAGCCAGCAGGCCGTGGCGGATGTGTATGCGCGCGGCTTCGAGACGCTTCCCACCGGCGGCGTGCTGGCAAATGGCGACTTCATCAAGCCAGACGGCACCGCGTGGGACTACGAGGCGGGCCGGTTTGAGATCGCGCGGCATCTGGAACTCTTGCGCCGGGCAGGTTTCGTCAACCCGGTCTCGCTGCGCCATTTCGAGCCTGAACTCGACACGCCCACACCAGCTCAGAATTACGCCTGCCTCGTCGCGGTGAAATAAGGTTCACGTCTCCGCGCCGTTCACTCCTCGCTGGCAATCTGACGGAGCGCCTGCGCAAACACTTCGGGCGGCTGCGCGCCGCTAATCAAATGCCGATCGTTGATGACGACGGCCGGCACCGCGTGAATGCCAGCGTCACGCCAGACGCGTTCAGCCGCACGAACGTCGGCGGCATACTCGTCGCTGGCAAGAATGGCTTTGGCGCGATCGGCGTCGAGCCCCGCGCTGCGGACCGCGGCCAGCAACACTTCGTCCGTGTCAACCGCCTCGGCCCGGCCGTGGTAGGCCGAGAGCAGCGCGCGCTTGAGCGCCAACTGCGCATCCGCGTGTTGCAGTCCGGCCCAGTGCAGCAGCCGGTGCGCGTTGAAGGTGTTGTAGATGCGTCCCCGCCCATCGGGATGGAAGTGGAATCCGACGGCGGCGCCACGCTCGCTGAGGACGGCGCGGCTTTGCGCAAACTTCTCCGGCGGACCGCCGTATTTGCGCACCAGATGCTCGGTGACATCTTCGCCGCCGGGCGGCATCTCGGGGTTCAGTTCAAACGGCTGCACGTGCAGCGTGGCGTGCAGCGCGTCCTTCGTCTGATCGAGCGCTTGTAGCAGCGAGGACAAGCCGACCGCGCACCACGGACAGGTCACGTCGGAGACGAAATCAATCTTCATCGGGGTCAGGTTCATGGTGTCTTCCTCATGCACGCCTAGCTAGCGGAACAACGATGAATGGGGACGCATAGCGTTCAAGATAGTTCGGGCAACAGATGTTGTTGCCAGAGAGCCCCCTCGAATCGCGCGTTGAAGAACCCGAAATGCCCGATTCGCTTTGCGCCGATGTCCCGCGGTGAAATGCGCTTCATGGTTCGCGGCGCGTTCTCATAGCATGCGTGCAGCGAAGCCGTGTTGCGCAAGGATATCAATTCATCGTCATCGAACGAGAGCGATGTGATGGGAGTGGTAACAGCGGAAAAGTTTGCCCGCGCATCGTCGCCTTCTGCGCCAACGGCGTACTCCGGATCAAGACACCACCGCCGCCATTGATCCATAACGCCACGCGGTAAATCGCCGACCTTGCGCAGCCGCTTTCCTGGAAAATATCCGAAAACCCTGGTCGCCAGCGGGGCAACGACATACCACAACCACCAGACCTTTCGCTTGAGGCTGGGTGCGTTCTCTTTCCAGTAACCGCTCCCTGTGGCGATAGTAATGGCCTTGGCAATACGGCTTCGATCAGGGACAAAGCCCAGAATCTGGCCGCCAAGACTGTGGCCAAGCCAGTAAAGACGTCTGTTCGGCGCCAAGGCTGAAATTGCGTCGATCATCGCATCGCAATCGAAACGCGCCCAATCGACGATAGTGAGGTTGAGCTTTCGAATGTCGCCGTTGTTCGATTGCCCCATGCCGGAGTAGTCGAACGTGGCGACAAGATAACCTTGCGCGGCGAGCCACGCGGCAAACGCGGCGTAGTAACTCTGGCTCACGCCCATCGCCGGAACAATCAGTGCCGCAGCCTTCGACTCGCCATCTGGCCGAAAGAACGCAGCTTGGATGATGCAGCCATTCCTGGCCATGATGCTTTGCTGATTGACGGTCGTCATATTCCCTGCGTTGACAAGAAAAAGGCAAAACCTGCATTCGTGTGTATTCAAGCCAGCATCACCAGCACCAAGCCGATCGCAGCCGGCAGGGCTTGAACACAGAAAATTTGGCTACTTACGGTGGCCGCGCCGTAAACCCCTGCGATGAGAACGCAAGCAAGAAAGAACAGTTTTACGGGTGTGCCTGACTCT
>JAISPN010000122.1 GCA_031274845.1 Acidobacteriaceae bacterium | reverse complement strand
GACGCTCGCCTACGACGGCGCGGGCTTTGTCGGCTGGCAGCGGCAGGCGCGCGGGACATCCATTCAGGGACTCCTCGAAGAGATCTGCGCGACGCTCGACGGGGCGCCGGTCACGGTGGAAGGCGCCGGGCGCACCGATGCGGGGGTACACGCGCTCGCGCAGACGGCCACCGTATCGCTCGCGCGCGACATCACCGCCGCGACCTTCGTCCGCGCGCTCAACGCGCACCTGCCTGAAACCGTGCGCGTGTTGTCGGCCACACTTGTGGGCGACGAGTTTCACGCGCGATTCTCAGCCGTCGCCAAAGCCTACCGCTATCGCCTCTGGAACGATCCAATCCTTCCGCCCTTCGAACGCGCCTACGTCTGGCATGTGCCGTGGCCGCGTCTCGATGTCGACGCGATGCAGCGCGCGGCGGATCTGCTGCGCGGGACGCACGACTTCAGCGCGTTCACCGGCGCGGGGTCGCGCACGCGCACCCACGAGCGAGAGATCTTGAGCGTCACGGTCGCGCGTCATGTGGATGCCGATGGACGCGGTGATGGACTCATCACGCTGGACATTTGCGGCAACGGGTTCCTGAAGCACATGGTGCGCAACATCACCGGGACGCTGGTCGATGTCGGCCGTGGAACACGGCGCGCGGACGAGATGTCTCTGTTACTGCAACGCGGCGACCGGCACGAGGCGGGACGGACCGCGCCCGCCCGCGGACTGTTTCTGGTGAAGGTCTTCTACGAGAGGCCAGACTTATAATGATGGGCCATGTCTCTTGAGCAGATCCTGGCGTGGATTCCGCCGGGGTCCCCGGACGAGGCGCTCGCGCAACAGGTGAACTTCGAGCAGTTGCCGTCGCACGTCGCGATCATCATGGATGGCAACGGACGCTGGGCGGCCCAGCGTCAGTTGCCGCGCGTCAAGGGACATCGCGCCGGCATCGATTCGGTGCGCGACGTGCTCGAAACCTCGGCGCGGTTGGGCATCGAGGTGCTGACGCTCTACGCGTTCTCGGTCGAGAACTGGAAGCGTCCACGCGCCGAAGTCGACATGCTGATGATGCTGCTCAAGCGGTACATCCGGCTGGAAATTGGATTCATCAACAAGCACAACATCCGGTTTCGCGCGATCGGCCGCCTGGACGAACTCGCGCCCGACGTACAGGCGGCGCTCGATCTCGGCGTGCGAAAGACTGAGCAGAACACCGGCATGCAGTTCAACATCGCGTTGAACTACGGCGGCCGCGCGGAGATTGTCGACGCGGCGCGTCGCGCCATCGAGGCGGGTCTGGCGCCGGAGGCGCTCGACGAGCAGCGCTTTGGCGATCTGCTCTACACGGGCGGGCAGCCCGACCCCGATCTCCTGATTCGCACGAGCGGCGAGATGCGCGTCAGCAACTTCCTGCTCTGGCAAATTGCGTACTCGGAGATCTGGGTGACTGAAACACTCTGGCCCGACTTTCGCCGCCGCGATCTCCTGCACGCGGTGCTCGACTACCAGAAGCGGGACCGCCGGTACGGCGGCATCAAATCCACTTCCCTCGCGCTCGGCGTCAAGTGACACGAATTTTTAGCGGCGCCGTTCTGCTCGCGCTGGCGATTGCGGTCGTCTGGTTCGCTCCCGCGCTGCTGTTCCTGCTGGCGGCGGAGCTGCTGCTCGTGCTCGCGTGCCGCGAGTTCGCCGCGCTTGCCGCGGCCAGTCATCTTGCGATTTCGACGGTGCTCACGACCGCCGCCGCCGCGTTGATGGCGCTCAGCTTCAGCACGGTGGCGGTCGACTGGACGTCTGGCGTGCCGATCGACACGTTCCTGATGACGGTCTTCGTCACGCTGGCCGTGGCGTCACTGCTGTCGTGGCGCGGTGGCGGCGACGCGGTGGCAACCGCCTCCGCGAGCGCGTTTCCGGTGCTCTATCTGGGGTTACCGGTTGGCGCCATGATCGCGATTCGAGAGACGCGCGGCGCCGAAGGGCTCTTTCTGCTGATGCTGACGGTGTTTGCGAGCGACACCGCGCAGTACTACACAGGACGCGCGTTCGGCCGGCGTCCGCTGGCGCCGGTGGTGAGCCCGAAGAAAACGATTGAAGGCGCGGTGGGCGGATTCGTCGTGGGCGCGATCGTCCACGCGGCCGTCGGCGCGTGGTGGATGCCGGCGATGCCGGTGGCGCTGCGGGCGCTGACCGGCGTGCTCATCGTCGCGCTCGGGATTGCCGGCGATCTGTTTGAATCGATGCTCAAGCGCAGCGCCGGCGTCAAAGACAGCTCCGCGCTCATCCCCGGACATGGCGGCGTGCTCGATCGCATCGACGCGTTGCTCTTCGCGGCGCCGGTGTACTACGTGGTCCTGCACTACGTATGAAGCGGATCGCCATCCTCGGTTCGACCGGTTCGATTGGCCAGAGCGCGCTGGCGGTCGTCGACGCGCATCCCGATCGTCTGGCGGTCGTTGGCCTTGCCGCCGGTGAAAACGCCGATCGTCTGGCCACGCAGATCGCGCGCTACACGCCGCGCGTCGTCGCCATGGGATCGGGGCGCGGCCTCGATCGCTTGCGCGCGTTGAACGGTCTGGGCACGGCCACGTGCGACGGGGTTGGACGCGACGGACTCGTCGCCGTGGCGACGCATCCGGACGCCGACATCGTGCTCTGCGCTTCGTCTGGCACCGAGGCGCTCGAAGCGGTGCTGGCGGCCATTCTCGCGGGGAAGACGATCGCGCTGGCGAACAAGGAAGTGCTCGTGATGGCGGGCGCGATCATCACCGAGGCGGCTCGTCGCCACGGCGTGCCGTTGCTGCCGGTCGATAGCGAGCACAACGCCGTTCACCAGTGTCTGCACGGACGCGAGATGCGCGAGGTGCGGCGGATTGTGCTGACCGCCTCTGGCGGACCGTTTCGCGGCTGGACCGCTTCGCAACTGCAAGACGTCACCGCGGAGCGCGCGCTCAAACATCCCACCTGGCGCATGGGGCGCAAGATCACGATCGATTCCGCGACGCTCATGAACAAGGGGCTCGAAGTGATCGAGGCGCGCTGGTTGTTCGGACTCCCCGCGCGGCAGATCGACGTCGTGATCCATCCGCAATCGATCGTCCACTCGATGGTGGAGTTCGTTGACGGGTCGATCGTCGCGCAGCTTGGCGTCACCGATATGCGCCTGCCGATTCAGTACGCCTGTTCGTATCCGGAGCGGTGGAGCGCGCCGGTCGCGCCGCTCGATCTCGTGCGTGTGCCGCGTCTTGAATTTGGCGCGCCCGACACGCGCGTGTTTCCGTGTCTTGAGCTGGCGTATCGCGCGCTTGAATCCGAGGCGAGCCTGCCGGTCGTGCTGAACGCGGCCAACGAAGTGGCCGTCGCGCTCTTTCTCGATGGACGATTACCGTTTCCCGCCATCGCGCACGTCGTTGAACAGACGATGAACGCGCATCAGCCCGCCGCGGTGACGACGATCGCGGAGATCAGGGCCGTCGACGCCAGCGCGCGGCAGGCCGCGTCGGCGATTGCCAGCGGGGTAAAATGACCACGCTGAGGGTGATGACGTGTTTGGCACATTGACGACGTTCTTGTGGTTTGCGTTCGTGCTGGGTGTCCTCGTGTTTGTCCACGAGCTTGGGCACTTTCTGGCGGCGAAGCGCGTCGGCATCCGGGTGTTGAAGTTCCAGCTTGGCTTCAACCCCACCATTCTCAAGTTCAGACACGGCGACACCGAGTACAGCATCGGCGCGTTGCCGCTGGGCGGCTACGTCAAGATGGCGGGGGACAACCCCGAAGAGCCACAGACGGGCGCGCCGGACGAATATCTTTCCAAGACGAAGTGGGAGCGGTTTCAGGTGCTCATCGCCGGACCGGCGATGAACCTCGCGCTCGCCGTCGTCCTGATGGCCGTGATCCTGTATCAAGGCGCCGAGCGCATGGCCTACGAGGACAAGCCGGTCGTGGTGGGCGTGGTCGAGCAAGGATCTGAGGCCGAGAAGGTGGGCCTTCAGCATGGCGATCGCATCGTCTCCGTCAACAGCCGGCAGGTCGGCAGTTGGGAGCAGTTCTACATGGAGCTGTCGTCGAAGACCGATCAGGAAGTGACGATCGGCTTCGAGCGTGACGGCGCGACCGAGACGCGCGCGGTGACGCCGACGCTGCCGCCCGGCAGCAAGAGCCGTTTCGATCTGGGTGAGATCGGCATTCTTCCCGAGACGCATCCGCACATCGCCAGCATCATCGCGGGCGAGGTGGCCGAGAAGATTGGTCTCAAAGCCAACGACGTCGTGCTCTCCGTCAACGGCGAGCCGATTACCTTCAGCGCCGATTTGAAGAAGGCGATTGCCAGCCGTCCTGAGCAGGAGATCGCGCTGTCGATCCTGCGCGAGGGTGAACCGATGGCGATGCTCGCCACGCCTCGGCGGCAGGGGAGCGAAGGGCTGCTCGGCATCACGATCGCCGACGACGTGGTGAGCATCAAGCCGGGCCTTGTGGGCGCGGTTCGCATGAGCGTCGAGCGCAACATCGAGATCTCCGGGATGATCTTCCACACGCTCGGAGGGCTGTTCACCAGAGAGACGTCACCCAAGCAGTTGATGGGACCGGTGGCGATTGCGCAGTTGTCGGGAGAGTCGGCGAAGCTCGGATGGCTGACGCTGCTGGCGCTCATGGCGCAGCTCAGTCTCAATCTTGGCCTGCTGAACCTGATGCCGATTCCGGTCCTCGACGGCGGACACATCTTCATCATGGGCCTCGAAGGTCTGGCGCGCCGCGACTTCAGCGCCCGGCTGAAAGAGAAGATGCTGCTGGCCGGCTTCGTGACGCTGCTGCTCCTGATGGTGACGGTGATCTACAACGATCTGACGCGAATCACCTGGATCGAGCGGCTGATGCCCTGGCGGTAATCTCCGCAAGACCCCGCACGCGGTCTGTCTTGATGCACACGGCGGGAGTTCTTGGAAACGCCTGCTGATTGCGCTGGTGGTTTGCTGCCCACCATCCAGCCCAGAATCAATCGTTCTCCTTAAGCGCGGTTCGCCAGTTTCGCTGCCAGCACGTCGCCCTGCTCGGCAAACTTCTTTGCATTGGTCTTGCGTAATTGCTCAAGGTTCTGCAGCTTCCAGCGTATGCCCGGCAGGTGTTCGAGATGTGCAATGCCTAGCCGTGACCACTCGGGCGTGCCCGCCGCCAGCGATAACAGGAAACGCCGCTCGTCATCATCCAAATCCCGTTGGAGTTCTCGCATCATGCGTTCGCGTGCGGCAAGCAAGGCGGCGAGCGACACCGGCGCAGTCGTCATGCCCTGAAAGTTGTGCTCGTAGTCGTGTCGAATGTCCCGGCTCGGCGCGAACAAAATTTCGTGAATGGGTCGATTGGCACACGCCAGATACACGACGAACGCACGCCGAATGCCTGGCGTGATGCCTTCGTGCGCGAACAGTTGCATCACATCGAACAGATCGCGCGGATGCTGCCGGTCTAACGCCGCCACCAACTTGCCACCGTACACGTCATCCAGCGAGACCACTGGAATTTCCAGATCCGCCATCAAGGTGTTGCGGGCCACGGCGGTGAGTGACGCCCGCCGCACAGGTCGTACGGTGCCACGCATCACCACGTTCACTTCAACCTTGACCTGAATCTGCCCGCGCCGGACCAGCAACCTGGTCTCGCCTTCGCCTGAGACGGGTACGCGCGTCTGAAACCCCTGCGCCTTCACGCGTTCGGCGATGTGCCGGACGGCGGCATTGATTCGCGCCAATGCCTCGTCGCGCGGCAGGGTGTAGTCGGGAAAGACCACATCGAGATCAACCGACAAGCGCGGCATGTCGCGGATGAAGAGATTGATCGCCGTGCCGCCTTTCAGTGCAAAGGTGTCGTCCACGAACACCACTGGAGCCACCTGTAGCAGTAGCCGTGCGGTATCGAGCCAGGTTTGATTCATGGCGGCAACACCAAGAGACCATCGGTCGATCGGGACACCCACGGTCGAGAACTGCCCGTGGGCAACGTGACCGGATCGAGCGTGCTACTCCAGGGCAGCGCGGCTTCGCGTCCAAGCTGAAGACAGAGCCGGACGGTCTTCACGCTCGTGCAGTGCTGCAACAATGTGCGCAGCACGTCAGCACGCAAGCGATCCGCGCTTTCGACGAGCTCACGCGCTTCCTGCAACGGCTGACGTACACCGACTTCACTCAACAACTCCAGCAATGCCCGCTCTGGCGCCGACACCTGCGGCGCGTCACTGCGGTTCTCAAACGGACCCACATGGAGCAAGGCATCGGGGTGTTCATCGAACAGGCGCTTGCGGTGGTATGCCGCCGGGAAACGCTCGGTGAACCATTCCGGGACACGCCCCGCCGTCCAGCCATACAGGTGCAACACCGGCTGCTGCGCGACATATTGGCGAACCCCGTACCAGTCGAGCGCCGACTTGCCGCCCACGTGCAACCCCTTGAACCGGCGCTGCAACAACAGCAAGCAGGGGTACAACGCCAAGGCATCATTCGGCCGGCAATACACCCCACGCGCCAGGCGCGTCAGCCAGCCCGCCCGGACGTAGTGGACGGCGAGGTCGGCAGAGATGCCCAACGTCGCCAGGTCTTCCGGCACAAGCGGCATACCCGGCGCGAATTGGGTGTAGAGCGCATTTAGCTTGTTTGCATGAGTCGTAGCCACGCTGCGATAGATACGACTTTTTCAAAATGAAGTCAATTTAATTTGCTGTCTCGAATCGTAGTCACACTACGACAATATGTATTTTTCTAAAACACCTGCGATGCTGCCGCCATCGCCTGTTCTTCATCGAGCGTAGGCGTCAGGCCGTGTGCCGGGAATCTTTCTGCGTGCGGTGTGACGTCTGGCGAGAATGCACGAGCGGTTCATGCGTGCCCCCCAAATGACCAGACGACCAGAGGAGGAGAGGAGAGGCCGTGCGCCCTCTCCTTGTCAGAGAGAGCGCACGGACGTGCCGGAATGTTGCGGCGTCAGTTGACGGTGATGATGGCGGTGGAGGTTTTGCCGCCGTCGTGGGTGGTGGCGGTGATCGTCGCCGTGATCGGGAGCACCGGAGGGTTGATGAATGCGATTCGTGGCAACACGGAGGCGAGGCCGGTTTGATCCACCTTCACGGCAGAGTTGTCGCTGCT
>JAISPN010000077.1 GCA_031274845.1 Acidobacteriaceae bacterium | reverse complement strand
TCATATCCGATGCTCGCGGAGTTTGCCGGGATCGTCACCAGCCTCATCGGCACCGGCCAGCGGCGGGTGCTCATCGATCTCGCGCCGGTGACCTATGTCGATAGCGCGACGATCGGCTGCCTGCTGGATCTCTACCGTCAGATCTCGGCCGATGGGGGCACGCTCAAGCTCTCAAGCGTCCAGAAACGGGTCGAGACCATGATGACGATGACCGGCACCCAGAACTTCATCCAGATTTATCCTGACGAGACGCGCGCCCTCGCCAGCTTCGAGGCGTGAGCCATGCGTACCATCAAGACCACCACCGGCGCTGAGATCCCGCTCGACGGCGACATCCTCGCCATTCTCGACGCGCTCTATCAGGAAGTGACCGCCAAGCGCGCCCTCAACAGAAGCTTCGAGGATCTGGTGCAGGAAATCCAGCACCTCATCGAGCAGATGGACGAACAGGAGCGGCGCGCCTGTCTCGCGGAGAGCCTGTTCCTCAACACGGTAAAATACGAGAACGACAAGCTCGAGGCGTACTTGAAGAAACTCGCCAAGAGCTGAGCGCCTGACGCGTGTCACTGAATTTTCTCGCCACACGATTTCGCTGTACCTGGCCGTGGGATATCGCGGTCATGCTGTGCGACGGACGCCTCGTCTGCGGCTGCGCGGACCCATTTGGGCGTCGCGTGCTTGGCGATCTGCGCACGCACACGGTCGCGGAGGTCTGGAACGGCCCCACCCTCCAGCAACTACGCGCGGATTTGAACCACGGCGGATCGCGATTCTGCGGCGACTGCCCCATCAAGCTGCCGCTCGCAAAAGACGAATCACCGACCGTTCGTCCCGTGAACGCCGGACGGCTGCCCGGACGCATGTACATCGAGTGCACGGCGGCCTGCAACATCTCGTGCGCCGAGGCGTGCTGCGCGCCGGAGCGAGGCATTACCCGAACCCGTCAGGCCGGCATGCTCGATTTCGATCTCTTCAAGAAAGTGATCGACGAAGCTGGACCCTCGCTCGGACGCATCGACTTCTTCAACTACGGCGAAGCGTTCCTGCACAAACGCGCCGTCGAAATGTGCGAGTACATCAAAACAAACTTCCCGCACATTTATCTCTACACGAGCACCAACGGATTGGCGCTCAAGGACGATCAGGCGCGGCGTCTGGTGCGTTCGGGCATCGACGAGGTGACGTTTTCCATCGACGGATCGTCGCAAGAGGCGTACGAGAAATATCGTCAGCGCGGCAAGCTGGAAATCGCGTTGGCGAATCTCCGCGCGATGGCCGACGAGAAACAGAAGACCGGCCGCGACCTGCCGTTCCTCAACTGGCGCTACATCCTCTTCACGTGGAACGACAACGACGAGGAGATGCAGCGCGCTCGCGCGCTGGCCGGCGAGATGGGCGTCGATCGCTTGTGCTGGGAGATCACCGACCACCCCGAGCACGCGTTCTCGCGGCGGTTTATGCCGGGCACTCCGGACTTCGACACCATCCGTCACGAGATCTGGGATCACAACAATCTCGGGAACGCCATCGCCGGCGCGACACCGCGCGCGCAGATCGATGTCCGATCGCTTCTGCCCGGCCTGCCGATCATCACGCCACGCGGTCAGGAAAAGACGCTTAAAACCCGCGTCCACAATCTGTCGACGCGGCCGTTCCCGGCCACCGCCACCTACGGCCGCCGTCTCGTCCGCGTCGGCGCGCAACTGTGCGCGGCAGACGGCACGCTCATCAATCTCGACTTCGCGCGCGCGGATCTGCCCGCGCACCTTCAACCCGGCACCGCGACAGACATCGACGTCCGCCTGCCAGCCATCGACACCCCCGGCCGTTACCGCCTCAAGCTGGATCTGGTGAATGAAGGGGTCGACTGGTTCGAACGCTGCGGATCGCCAACGACCACCCGCGACTTCTACGTCCTCTAAGTAATCTGGTCATTTCATCTGGTCACCAGACGATGAGATCACCAGATCGAACGACCAGATGTTTTGCTGGTTTAGCGTGCGAGGTGTGGAACGGCTGAGGGTACCGGGCTCACAGCCGGCACTGCGGCGTCGAGTGGCGCGTCGACGAGCCGCCATGCGTCCTTCTCTTCGAGGATCTTCGCCGCAAACTCGGTGTGCAGCGCGTGGCCGGCGCGATGCGCGACCAGATGACCGATGACGGGATACCCGACCAGCGCGAGATCGCCGACCGCGTCGAGAATCTTGTGACGCACGAACTCATCGTCGAAGCGAAGCGCGTTGAGCACGCCGGTCTCGCCAAGCACGATGGCGTTGTCGAGCGAGCCGCCGAGCGCGAGGCCGTTCTGACGCAGCATCTCGACGTCCTTCAGGAACGTGAAGGTGCGCGCCGGGGCAATCTCTTCGATGAAGGTCTCTTCGGTAATCCGAATGGTGCGCGACTGGTGACGCAGGAGCGGATGGTCGTAGCTGACGCTGTAGGTGATCTTGAAGTGATCCGACGGGAAGAGCGCAATGCGCTTGTCGCCGCGCGAAATCGAAATCGGCCGCACGATCTTGAGATACGTGCGCGGCGCTGACAACACCTTGATGCCCGCTTCCTGAATCAGGTACACGAACGGGGCGGCGCTCCCGTCCATAATCGGCACTTCCGGCGAGTTCAACTCGATGAGCACGTTGTCGACATGCAAGCGGACGAGCGCCGACAGGAGATGCTCGACCGTCTCAACCGACACTTCGTTGCACGCAAGGCCGGTGGCCAACTGGATGCCGGCCAGATGCTGCACCGTGGCGGGCACTTCGAAATCACCAAGGTCTGTGCGGCGAAAACGGATGCCGTATCCCGCGGGCGCCGGCTTGAGCGACAGGTGAACACGATTGCCGGAATGAAGTCCGATTCCGACACAGGAGATAGCTCGGCGCAGGGTCCGTTGTGAGTCCATGAAAGCTCTTCGAAGACGAGAGACGGTCAATTCACCACGAGCAAAGATGATGCCCGCTCTGGATTCAATCGCAGAATCTCCGTAAACATCTCCCTCACAGCATTTTACCTGGATGGATAAGACCCGCACCACTGCCTGGGCCACGCCTGGTTGTGGTACGGCGACCACAACCGTCCGCCGCCAAGCTGTGGCAATCCTACCACAGCTTATTCGTCAGGCCGTCTGGCTGCGTTCGGTTGACTTGTGACCAGCCGTCTGAATCGATAGGGCATCAGCCAGAAACGGCGCCGTCGCCGAGACTGGACTGGCGGCAATCTGCTCCGGCGTCCCTTCCGCGACGATGCGCCCGCCAGCGGCGCCACCTTCAGGCCCCAGATCGATGACGTGATCGGCGGCCTTGATGACGTCCAGATTGTGTTCGATGACAACCACGGTGTTGCTCTGGTCGACCAGTTTGTTCAGGACATCGAGCAGCTTCCGGGTGTCCTCGAAGTGCAGACCGGTTGTCGGCTCATCGAGAATGTAGAAGGTTCGTCCGGTGCCGCGGCGTGACAGCTCCTTGGCCAGCTTCACACGCTGCGCTTCTCCACCCGAGAGCGTC
>JAISPN010000264.1 GCA_031274845.1 Acidobacteriaceae bacterium | reverse complement strand
ATCGCTATCAAGAAACCGCGGGATATCGAGGTAGGCGCCGACGTTTTGCACCACCACGTACGGCGTGTTGCGCCAACCGCCCACCGTGATGTCGCCATAAGGCAGCGCCAGTCCGTCCGACGCGAGCGTGAAGGCGCTACGCACCACGTCCACGCTGGTCCGCGTCGCGTACAGAAGCGGCGCCGTCTCGATTGCCATGACACGTTGCAGGTCGTCGCGCACCTGACGAGCGATACGCGCCTGCCCCTCTGCCGAGCGGTCGGTCAGTTGCGAGCGAAGCGCCGCGCGGCGGCCGGTGTCAATGCCAAGCGATGTCGCGCCTTCCGGAAAGAGACGCAACTGGTTGTCCGCAATCTCGTCGAGCAGCGCGAGCGCATCGGCATCCGCGCGTGGCAGTGCCGACGAAGCCGACGACGAGGGCCGTGTGCATCCGTAGGTGAAAGACCACGCGGCCACGGATGTGAGCAGCGCGAGTGCCTCACGACGGTTGATCTCGCCCATAGCGCGGAATCATACGTCACCCCGGCGCCGCGCCACAGCGCGTGACGTGGCTTACCGCAAGCGAAGTGGCGTGATGATTCCAGAGAGCGACGCCGATTCGAGCGCGACGTGCAGTTCGCGATCGATCACCGACACGCTGAACGCCATGCGGCGTTCGAGACGCGACGTCAGTTCGCCGAGCAGCGTGCGATCCATCGCGTACAGCTCGATCTCGGCCGCGCGGTGAATCCTCGCGCCTTCCAGCCGAATCAGCCACTGCGCCGGATCACGATGGACGTACACCGCAACCCGATTCGCGGACTTGGCCGCTTTGTGCAGACGATCCGCCTCTGGCGTCCCGATATCAATCCACGCGCGATACCCGCCCATCGCATCACGAATCACCACCGGCGGCTCTTCGGTCTGCGAAAGACCGCCCTTCGAGAACTCGATCCCTTCCGAGTATTCGAGCAGATACGCAAGCAC
Organism: Acidobacteriaceae bacterium; assembly: GCA_031274845.1. Lineage (GTDB taxonomy): Bacteria > Acidobacteriota > Vicinamibacteria > Vicinamibacterales > CAVVIG01 > CADEEX01. The sequence continues at coordinate 2,065 of JAISPN010000264.1, read as the reverse complement.
GCGCGTCCACAGGTAGTCTTCCGACTCGGACGGATGCCTTGCCACAGTGAACGCCAGCGACTCAAAAACGCCGCGATCGTGATCCGCCAGATCAATCTCGAAATGATGAATGGTTGCAGTGAGCGCCACAGCTACGTCCAGTAAAAGATGCCTCTCCCGATCGAGAACAACTCTCTTCAGTTTTCTATGGAGTTACTCCGCTATCACTGTACCAAAGGGCGAGGCCTCTCCCTACCCGAACACAGGTATTTTCGCTCAGCGGTCTTGCACCACCGCGGCACGGATAGGACTATTGTCGGAACATTTTTCTATGAATAGTCCAACGGCCGTCATTATCGCCGTCCTCTCTCTCTTGGCTGCCACACAAAGCGTCACAGCCCGACTGCCACAATTCGAAGTTGACCCCACATGGCCTGCACCGCTCCCGAACGGATGGGTCCTCGGCCCCGTTAGCGGAATCGGTCTCGATTCCAAGGATCACATCGTCCTCGTCCAACGCGCCGAATCAGATTCCGTACAAGCGGCTGGCGGCACACGGGCGCCTTACGTCATCGAACTCGATGCTGATGGAAAAGTCGTACGGACATGGGGAGGGCCCGGCGTGGGTTACTCCTGGATGGAGCAGGTCCACGGCATCACGATCGATCCAAAGGACCGAGTGTGGATCAGCGGCAACGGCGACAACGACGCTCACCTCCTGGTTTTTTCACGTACGGGTCAGTTTCTCTCGCAATTCGGCACACCTGGCAGTAAGAACGGCAGCAACGACACCTCAAACCTCGGCGCAGCCACTCACATGCGCTTCGATGCCGCTGCGAACGAGGTCTTCGTCTCTGACGGTGAACAAAACCGCAACCACCGCGTCATCGTGCTTGATGCAGATACAGGTGCCTACAAACGGCACTGGGGCGCTTATGGCGCCACGCCAGACGACACCGCGGTTGAAGCACGTTTCGACGCCAGCAAGCCGCCACCGAAACAATTCGGCAGCGCCGTCCATTGCCTCCGAATCGGCCACGACAATCTCGTGTACGTCTGCGATCGATCGAACAATCGCTTTCAGATCTTCCGTAAGGACGGAACATTTGTGCGAGAGGTATTTGTCGCAAAAGAAACAAAGGGGGCGGGTTCGGTGTGGGACCTTGAATTCTCCCCAGACCAGAACTGGATGTACGTCGCCGACGGCACCAACCAGACGATCCACATCTTGCGCCATGACACCTTTGAGGAAGTCGGCACCATCGGCAGCCCTGGCAAGGGCCCCGGACAATTCGCCACCTCGCTGCATGTCCTGATGACTGACTCGCACGGAAATCTCTATACCGGCGAAGCCGCTGCCGCTGGGCGCATCCAAAAATTCAAACTCAAGTAGCAGCCAGAGGATCCCATGCGTCGTTCGACAACCATTGCCACAGTTGCCACGATCGCTGTGAGCGTGCTGGCAGGTTCCGCGGAAGAGCGTTTCACCACCAAGAACAACAACGCTATCGTCGTCCACCCACTGGTACATGCCAGCGTCCGCCTCGACATCGGCACGACTATCGTCTATGTCGATCCATGGAGCCGTGCCGATCTTGCTGATGCACCGCCAGCCGACCTCATCCTCATCACCGACGCCGATGCTGGCGCGCACCACCTCGATGTCTCCGCAATTAATACACTTCGTAAAAATTCCACAACCATCGTGATCCCGGCATCGGGCAAACAAAAATTGCCGGATGGCATTGTGCTCGCCAACGGCAACGCGCGAGATTTCGGCACGCTGCACGTCGAATCGGTCAGCGCATACGATATTCTCCCAGGCGAACCGTTCCATGCCCGAGGGGTGGCCAACGCATACTTGCTGACAGTAGATGGCCTGCGCATCTTGTTCGCTGGCGTCACCGAGTGCGTCCCGGAGATCAAGGCCTTGCGGAATATCGACATCGCCTTTCTACCGATGAACCTGCCAAACGGACGGATGACCGTCGAAGCGACCGCCGCCTGCATCAATGAGCTGAAGCCCAAAGTGGTCTATCCCTATCATTACGATCAGGGGTATATTGCTCGCCTTTCTGGCCGCGGT
>JAISPN010000241.1 GCA_031274845.1 Acidobacteriaceae bacterium | reverse complement strand
CACGTGGACGGAGACGAGTTCGCCGACACGCCGAGCCGCCGCCGCGCCCGCATCCGTCGCCGCCTTGACCGCCGCGACATCGCCGCGCACGATCGCCGTGACGTAACCGGCGCCGATTTTCTCCCAGCCGACGAGCGTCACCTTGGCAGCCTTCACCATTGCATCAGCCGCCTCGATCATCGCGACCAGGCCCTTTGTTTCGACCATCCCGAGCGCCTCACCCATGTCTATCTCCTTCACACCGTGCATCGCCTGCGGTCAAGCGTCACCGCACGCTTTTGATCGCGTCCTCAATCAGCGCAGAGAGTTCGCGGTATGTTAACCGAATTTCCCCATCATCTTCTGGCGCGCCGGCCGGAACGCCGGTCGGAACACTGCTCAGACTGCTGTCCGGCGCGTCGCGCCGAGCGTCAGACACGAGACGCTGACCGCCGCCAGCCGGGGCATCGACAATCTGACACGCCAACGGGTCCGGCGACGACAACAGATCGCCGATTGCCGTAGGGTCCGGGCAGATCGGCGCTGGCGCCTTGATGCCGTACGTCGTTCGCAAGTCCTGCAACCGCGCGACTTCTTCGCGGGCAATCAGGTTCTCGCCGCCCAGAAGCCGCGCCACCAGACTGATCTTGGCGAAGTGCTCGATCGTCTCCATCTTGTAGTACGCCGCGAAGAGATCGCCGCCAATCGTGAGCGCGCCGTGATTCGCAAGAAGCATCCCGTCGTGCGCCTTGACGTACTTGCGGACCGCCACCGGCAGTTCCTTCGTCGACGGCGTCGCATACTCCGCGATGGGAATGCTGCCGAGCGTCGTGAGCACTTCCGCGAGCACCGCGCGATTGAGCGGAATACCAGCGACGGCGAATCCGGTGGCGATCGGCGGGTGCGCGTGCACGACCGCGCGGACATCCGGCCGCTGCCGGTACACCTCGAGGTGCATCTGCATTTCCGATGAGGGATCGCGATCGCCCTGCAGCTTGCGGCCGTCGAGATCGGTGACGCACATCATGTCCGGCGTCATAAAACCCTTGCAGACGCTTTTCGGCGTCATCAGCAGGCGGGTCTCGTCGATGCGGACGCTGATGTTGCCGTCGTTCGACGCCGTGTAGCCGCGCGCGTACATGCGGCGGCCCACTTCGACGATGTCCGCGCGGAGCGAGGATTCGGTGCTCATGCGGTGCGGCCGTGAGTAGCGCCGAACGACCCGGATTGACGGCCGAAGAATTCGGCGCGGCATTTCGCCGAGCAAAAGTAGTGACGGGTACCGCCCGCGGTAATGCTGAGCGCATTCGACGGCACGACAAAAGTGCCGCACACCGGATCGCGCATCATCTGCACGCCGTGGCGGGGCGTCGGCACCTGCCGGGGCCGCCCCTCAAGCCCTTCTTGCAGACCGCGCCAGAATTTCGCCAGCGCGCGCAGCACCAAGGTCAGCACGATCGAGTAGAAGATCGCTCGCGCCATCAGGCACCCGGCTTCGCCTCGTTTGCCGCCGAGGGCGAATGCGCGGACTTCAAGCTGTCGATCGCGCGTTTTGCCGCCTGCCCTTCGGGACTATCGGGCGCGACTTTCAGCACCTGCTGCCACGCTTGTTCCGCCCCCGCCAGATCCTGTTTGCCGAACGCGCGGACGACGCCCATGTTCAGCAGCGTCTTGGCGTGATTCGGATCGATCTTGAGCGACTCGTCGAATTGCGCGAGCGCCTTGTCTGGCTGGTTGCTGTAGTAGTAGCTCACGCCGAGATCGGTGCTGACGTTGACGTCGCGCGGCGACAGCTTCAGCGCTTCGCCGTACCAACGGATGGCCGCGTCGTAATTTTCCGAATCGAAGTACATGTTGCCGAGCAGCACGCGCGGCGCCGGATTCGACGGTTCCTGTTCCGCCTGCGCGGTCGCGGCCTTCACTTTGGCCTCGTCGAGCACCGCCGGTGGCGGCGCGCTCGACGAAGACGAAGCGGGCTCGGACGCCGCCACCACTGGCGCCGCAGGGCGCACGCCCGCCTGCTGGTTCCCGATGACGTATCCGGCAATCAATCCAAACGCGACGCCGGCGATACCGATTGCGATTGCATCCGCTTTCATGAGGGACTTTCGATCATACCGGATCCGCTGTCCACGCTGCCGCCGGCAAGCACCGCCAGATACTCGCGCACGACCCGGTCCAGCCCGACGAATACCGCACGCGAGACGATCGCATGGCCGATGGACACTTCGTCGAGATACGGCAGATCCCGGAACAGTAGGAGGTTGTCGAGATCGAGATCGTGCCCCGCGTTGACGCCCACGCCGAGCGAGTGCGCCAACCTCGCGGCGCGGGCAAAGGTGTCAAACGACGCGCGAGCGGCGGTCTCACCCTGCTCGAACGCGCGGGCGAACGGTTCGGTGTACAGCTCGATGCGATCGGCGCCCATGCCGTGCGCGAGCGCGACCGCCTGTTCGGTCGCATCCACGAACACGCTGACGCGGATGCCGCGCGATTTGAGATCGGCAATCGTCTCCGCCAAACCAATCGCGGCGTCAGCCGTCCAACCGGCCTGACTCGTGATTTCGCCCGGCACGACAGGCACGAGCGTGCACTGCTCCGGCACGACCTCGCGCACCAAGGCAATCAGATCCGGCCGCGGATCGCCTTCGATGTTGAATTCAAGCTTTGGCCTCATCGGCGCGAGGGCCGCGGCGATCTCGCGCACATCGACGGGCGTAATGTGCCGCTGGTCGTGCCGAGGGTGCACGGTAATGCCGTGGACGCCCGCGTCGACGGCGACGCGCACGGCGTCGAGCACGCGGGGCAGGCTGCCGCCGCGCGAATTGCGCAGCGTCGCGATCTTGTTGACGTTGACGGAGAGGCGAACCATCTATCCCAGATGCTCTCGTGCCGCGTCGATGATCTCGGTGGCCCAGACGCGAATGTCGTTCTGGTCCTGCCCTTCGATCATCACGCGCAATAACGGTTCGGTCCCCGAGTAGCGGACCAGCAGCCGTCCGCCGCCAACAAGACGCTGCTCGACGCGCTCGACAACCGACGCGACCGCGGGAATCGTCCGCAGATCAACTTTTTCGCGCACCCGCAGGTTGACGAGCACCTGCGGATAGGTTCGTAAATCGCCCGCAAGATCGGCCAGCGTTCGTCCTGTCGCGGCGACGGTTCGCAAGACGTTGAGCGCCGTGCACAGCCCATCACCCGTCGAGAGATAGTCGGAGAAGATGATGTGCCCCGACTGCTCACCGCCCAGCGAGAGACCGCGCGCCGCCATCTCCTCCATCACGTACTTGTCGCCAACCGCGCAGCGCGCCATCGAGATCCCGAGTTGCGCCAGCGCCAACTCCAGACCGATGTTGCTCATGACGGTCGCGACGATGGCGTCACCACGAAGACGCCCTTCCGCTTTCAACTGACGCGCGCAGATGAACAGAATCGCGTCACCGTCCACGACGCGGCCCGTGTGATCAACAAAGATCGCGCGGTCGCCGTCGCCATCGAACGCGACGCCAAGCGCCGCGCCTGACGAGCGCACCAGCGCGACGAGTTGCTCCGGATGCGTCGATCCGCAATCGAGGTTGATGTTCCGTCCGTCCGGCTGATTGCCGATGTACACCGCGCGCAGGCCGAGCGCGTCGAACAGCCGCGGCGCGACTGGCGTCGTGGCGCCGTTGGCGCAGTCCACGGCAATCGTCAACCGCGCGAGCTGCTGACGAAGCGACCCGGCCGCGCGAGACGACGAGGATGGCGGCACATCGAGCACCGCGTCGAGGTGACGGAGGTAATCGTCGACGAAGCGTTGGCCGGCCGCTTCGTCGTCTCCGCCGTCAGGCGTGGTCCACGACGTGTCGGCGATGATGTGTTCGATCTGACGCTCGATCGCTTCTGAAAATTTCTCGCCGGCGCCAGAGAACATCTTGATGCCGTTGTCCTCGAACGGATTGTGCGACGCGGAAATGACGATGCCCGCATCGAACCGCTCGGCGCGTGTGAGGTACGCGACGGCAGGCGTCGGCACGATGCCCACGGTGCTGACGCGCGCGCCTTGTCCAACGATGCCGCGTGAAAGCTCCGCCTCCATCCAGACGCCCGACTCTCGCGTGTCGCGGCCAATCAGCACTCTATGCGGCTCACGCTGCGCCGGCAGCGCGCGGACGAGCGCCGCGCCGATGCGGCGCACGGTCACGCGATCGAGCGGATAGCGGCCGGCCACGCCGCGAATGCCGTCAGTGCCGAAGAGCATTGGGACAGGTCTCACAGTTGTTTCCACGCACGACGTGTACGTGCACCGTCGCCGGATTAATCCGCGCGACGCCCGCGCCGGGCGGCGAGTCGGCACGCACCGGAAGGGAATAATCGCCGGGGCCGACGCCCGTGAGATCCACAAACGCCTGCACATCGGCCAACGCGATGCGCTCGATCCCCTGACGGCTGCCGCGCAACACGAGCATGACGGCCGGCGGCGTCAACTCCGCGGTGAGTCCGCTCTCGAGGTTTCGCAGACGGATCGGCCGGTTCGCCAGATCCTGTTCGACCGGTCCAGGAATCACGTGGACCGTGACCGTCGCGCTGCGCTGCGCACGGAGACGCAACGCCGGATCGGCCACACCAATCGTCACCGAGTCGGTCACATCCTGCGTAGCGCCAGCAATCGAGACC
>JAISPN010000017.1 GCA_031274845.1 Acidobacteriaceae bacterium | reverse complement strand
GTGCAGCCGTAGAGGAACTGCGTGAACTCATACGGCTTGCGGTGCATGGCCAGCTTGTCGTCCGACAGGCCGAGACTGCGCAGGAGATCGAGCCACTCCTGGTTGTCCCACTTGGCGGGGTTCGCCAGCTCGCACAGTTGCGTGTCGACCGGCACCGAGCGCCAGCGCCGTTCGAATTCGTCCGACAACGCCAGCGCGCGCACGATGACCGCGCGCCGTTCTCCACGCGCCAGCACCGAGGCGTAGTGCGCCGCGCCGCTCTCGTCCGGCACACGGCCCAGAATTGATTCGTAGACGCGCTTGACGAAGTGCTCGTTCGAGCCAAGGGCGACCAATGCGGCTTCAAGTGCTTCTCTGTCTGGATGCGTTTCTTCTCCGCGCGTCCACGCCGCGCGCAGACGCCGGAACTCCGCCGTGTGAAGGAGACCATGCAGCAGCGTGACTTGATCGAGATTGAGGTGTCCCGCTAGCTCCTCGCGGTACTCAAGCGCCGACGGCGCGCGGCCGAGGACGATCCAGTACGCCTCGGTGAGAAACGGCAGGTCGCGGCCGTGAAGACTCATCTAGCGTCCACGCGCGATGTACACCGCGGCTCCGGACAGGGAGAAGACCATCATCACGGCTGCCGCGACGAGCGACAGCAACACGCCGGACGCGATGGGCAACCCGATGCGCGTGAAGTAGAGCGAGAAGGTCGCCTCGCGGATGCCAAATCCATTGACCGAGACCGGCAGCATCTGCACGACGAGCGAGAGCGGCACGATCACGGCGAGGTCCCAACTGTGAATCGGGATGTTCAGCGCTTCCGCAACGGCGACGTAGAACACCACGACGAGCCCCTGCACGAGGATGGCACCCGCAAAGCAGCCGAACACCGCGCTCGGCCGCGCCTTGAAACGGCCGAGCGCTTCGACCATTGTCTCGATCCGCTGTTCCACCCACTCCGCGTGAATCCGCTTGAGCGGTTGAAGGACACGCTCGACCGCGGCGGGGAAGTAAATCGCCGGGCCGGTCACCGCCACGCCAAGCACGAACATGGCCCAGAGCCACGACGGCCAGATGGGCGAGGTGCCGCTGCCGTGAAGTTCCGCCGCCATCGTAGCGCCCACCGCCGCGATGAGGACGAGCGCCATCAGGCCCAGACCGCGATCGACGAGGACGATCGTCGTCGCTAATGTTTTCGATCCGGCCGCGGGCGCGGTGTCGCGGATGCGGATGACGTCGCCGCCGATGTTACTTGGCAGAAAGTTGTTGAAGAATCCCGCGACGAGCAGCGAGCCGAACAGGGCCGCACTTGAAATCGGCACATGCTGCGCCTTGAGCAAGAGATGCCACCGCCGCACGCTGGCTACGATGTTCAGCGTGTAGATGCCAAGGGCGATGAGCAGCCACGCGATCGACGCCTGACGCGCATCCGCCCAGAGCTCCTTGACGTCCACGCGCGAGAGCAGAAACGCGAGCAGCGCGACGCTGACGATGGCCTTGATGGCCATGATGCCGTAGCGACGCACAGCAGATGGCGAGGAGGTCGCGGGGGAGCGCGTGGATTGTGAGGTGGAGGTGTCGGCCATCAGACGCGAAAGCGGCGTGATCGTACTACGACCGTGCGCCGAGAGTCGAGCGCGTCACCGCCGCCTCAACGAGAGTTTCGTGAGAAAATTACTCCTTCGCATGCGCATTCTGATGATCGCGCCGCAACCGTTCTTCGAGCCGCGCGGCACCCCCTTCAGCGAATACCACCGGATTCGCGCCCTGACCGACCTTGGACATCAGGTCGATCTCGTCACGTATCCCTTCGGCCGCGACGTCACGATCCCCGGCCTGCGTGTGTTTCGCGCGATGCGTCCGCCGTTTGTGCGCCACGTGAAGATCGGCCCGTCGCTCGCGAAGCTGCCGCTCGACGCGGCGTTGACGCTGACGGCTTTTCGCCGCGCGGTCGCAGAGAAATACGACGCCGTCCACTCGCACGAAGAAGGGGGACTCATCGGCGTTGTCCTCGCGGCGCTGCTGCGCGTGCCGCATCTGTACGACATGCATTCGAGCCTGCCGCAGCAGTTGTCGAACTTCGCGTTCAGCGGCTCGCGCCTCATTCGCGGCGTCTTCAACGTCATCGAGCGGGTGATGATCCGGCGCTCGCGCGTCGTCATCGTCATCTGCCCGGCGCTCGAAGAGACGGTGCGCGGAATCGACCCGGATGCGCAGGTGGTCCTGATTGAAAACGCGCCCGGCTCCGGCGAAGAGGTGCCGAGCGCCGACGATGTGCGTGCGGTGCGCGAACGATTTCATCTGACGCCGGAGATGCCGGTCGTGCTGTATACCGGCACGTTCGAGGCGTATCAAGGGCTCGATCTGCTGTTCGACGCGATGCGCCTCGTTCACGCCGAGCGGCCGGACGCGCGCTTGCTCATGGCCGGCGGCAGGCCCGATCTGGTCGTGCGCGCCAAGGCGGACGCTACCGCCGCAGGCATCGGCGACGTCACGATCTTTGCCGGTGAACGTCCGGCGGAAGAGATCCCGGCGTATCTGGCGGCCTGCACCGCGTTGGTCTCGCCACGGTCGCGCGGCACGAACACGCCGCTCAAGATCTACCAATACCTGCGCTCGGGGAAACCGATCGTCGCAACCAGGCTACGGACGCACACGCAAGTGCTCGACGACACGACGTCGATCCTGACCGGCGCGACCGCGGCGGAGTTTGCCGCCGGCATCCTGGCCTCTATAAACGATCCGGCGCGTGCCGCAGCGGTGGGGCAGGCGGCGGGCGAACTGGCGCGCACTAAATACAGCTACGACGCCTACCTCGCACGGACGCGACAGGCGATTTCTGGCCTTGCGCCGGATCGGCCGCTGAAGCCGGTCAAGGATCTCGCGTGACCGATCGCGAGCACTACAGCTACACGCTCTACGCCGATCCGGCGACCGCGCAGAACTTCGACGCGCGCCGGTTTGGCGGTCCGATCGGCGAACTCGTCGCCGCGCAACAAGCGCAGGTGCTCCTCTCGTTTCTCGCGCCACGCGCGGGGCAGACGATTCTTGACATCGGCACCGGCACCGGCCGCGGCGCGTTCTTGCTTGCGAGCGCCGGCGCGACAGTCACCGGCGTTGATGCGTCGAAAGAGATGCTGGCGGTCGCCCGCGCAAGAGCCGCCGCGCACGCGGATGCCCGCGCACTGGCGATCGACTTCCGCGAAGGGGACGCGCACGCGCTCGACTTTCCCGATCGGTCGTTTGACGCCGCGGTCAGTCTGCGCGTCCTGATGCACACGCCACGCTGGCGTATGTGTATTGCCGAACTTTGCCGCGTCGCGCGACATCAGGTACTGCTGGATTTTCCGTCCGCGCGCAGCACGGCGCTGCTCCAGTCGATCGGCCGGAAGCTGATTCACACCGTCGGCGGCACGACCGAACCGTATCGTGTCTTTCTCGACAGGCAGATTGTCGGTGCCCTTCACGCCAACGGCTTCCGCGTCCGCGCCGTCGACCGTCAATTCGTGTTGCCGATTGCGTTGCACAAGACCATCGGATCGCCTTCCTTCACCCGCTCGAGCGAACGGCTCCTCGAGCGCATCGGCGCGCAAGGGGCGTTTGGCTCGCCGGTGACGGTTCTCGCTGAGCGGTGCGAGTCCTCGTAACCGGCGCCACCGGGTTCACGGGCGGTCACCTCGCGCGGACCTTGGCCGCGCGCGGGTACGCCGTCCGGGCGCTGGTGCGCGACCGCGCGCGTGCGGCCGATCTCGCGGCGGCCGGGATCGAACTCTGCGACGGCGATCTCGTCGATCCTGCGTCTCTCGATCGCGCGTTGGCCGATGTCGATGTCGCGTACAACATCGCGGCGATTTATCGTCAGGCGGGACTGCCGAAGGATCGCTACCGCGCGGTCAACGCCACCGGCGCGGCCGCGCTGGTTGACGCCGCGGCGCGGCAGAGTGTCCGGCGCGTCGTGCATTGCAGCACGGTTGGCGTCCACGGCGATGTGGAACATCCGCCGGCGAACGAAGAGGCGCCACTTGCGCCGGGCGACGTGTATCAGGAGACGAAACTTGAAGGGGAGCAGCTCGTGCGCGAGGCGGCGCGTCGGACGGGCGTCGAAGCGGTGATTGCGCGGCCGTCAGGGATCTACGGTCCGGGCGATCGGCGTCTGCTGAAGATGTTTCGCGGCATCGCGCGCGGGCGGTTTCCCATCCTTGGGCGTGGCGAAATCTACTACCATCTCACCTACATTGACGATTTGGTCGAAGGCTTCCGGCTCTGCGGCGAGCATCCCGCGGCGGCAGGGCGCACGTATCTCTTGGCCGGCGGGGAAGTGACGACGCTGAATGAGCTGGTAACGCGGGTGGCGGCGGTGGCGGGCGTCGAGCCGCCACGCCTGCACTGGCCCGTGTGGCCGGTCTGGATGGCGGGAGCCGCGTGCGAAGCGATCTGCGCGCCGTTTGGCGTCGAGCCGCCGCTCTATCGACGCCGCGTCGATTTCTACACGAAAAGCCGCGCGTTCGACATCACGCGCGCGCGGACCGAAATCGGTTTCTCCCCGGCCGTGACGCTTGAAGACGGCATCCGCCGGACACTGACCTGGTACCGTGAGCATGGCTGGCTCTGACACGTCCACCGGGACGAACACCTCGGCGTCCGCGACAGCGATTCCGCGCGCGCAGGATCAGTTGTTCAAGGCGGGCACCAGCGCACGCGAGAAATACGCCGCGCTGGTCGTTGGGCGATCTGGCTGGGGCGCGCTCCTCAAGCACGAGCTGATCGTGACGCTTGCGCAGAGCTGTCCCGGCGCGCTCGGCCTGCTGCTGCGGAAGACGCTCTATCCGTATCTGCTCGGCTCGTGCGGCCGGAACGTCGTGTTCGGGCAGCACGTCGTGCTGCGGCATCCGCACAAGATTCACATCGGCAGCAACGTCGCCATCGACGACAACTGCCTGCTCGACGCCAAAGGGGACACCAACAGCGGCATCCGCATTGGCGACGGGGTGTTCGTCGGCCGCAATTCGATTCTGTCGTGCAAGAACGGCGACATCGAGCTGGCGCCGGGCGCCAACATCGGATTTAACTGCGAGGTCTTTTCCGCCAGCCGCGTCCGGATCGGCGCGAACGTCCTCGTCGCCGCCTACGCGTACATCATCGGCGGCGATCACGATTTCTCGGACCCGTCGGTCCCGGTTGCCGAGCAGACGCGCGTCTCTCGCGGCGTCGATATCGGCGACGAGGCCTGGATTGGCGCCGGCGCGAAGATTCTCGACGGCGTGTCGATTGGCGCGTCAGCCGTCATCGGCGCCTCGGCCGTCGTGCGCGAGACGGTGCCGCCGCGATCGGTCGCGGTGGGAATTCCGGCGCGTGTCGTCTCGACCCGCTAAAATCACCTCATGGCGTATCGCACCGAGCTCGAAGCGCGCATCGCGAAGAAGACGACCAAGGCCTCGGTCGACTTCGACATGATTCAGGAGGGCGATCGGATCATGGTCGGCCTCTCCGGCGGGAAAGATAGCTGGGCGCTCCTGCAGATCCTCGATGTCTTGCGGCAGCGCGCGCCGATCCGGTTTTCGCTCGTCGCGGTGAACGTCGATTCGGGCTACAAGGCCTTCAAGCACGATCTCATCGCCCGCACCTGCGAGGAGCGCGGCTGGGAATACCGGATCGAGCACACCGAAATCGGCGAGCTGATTGAGGACATCCTCGACGTCAACGACACCCCCTGCTCGCTCTGCGCGCGGCTCAGGCGCGGCGTGCTGTACCGCGTGGCGAAGGAGGTGGGCGCCACGAAGATTGCGCTCGGCCATCACGCCGACGATTTTATCGAGACGTTGCTCCTCAATATCTTCTTCGCCGGCGCGCTCAAGGCGATGCCGGCCAAGCTTGTCTCCGACGACCAGCAGCACGTCGTCATTCGTCCGCTCGTCTACGTTGGCGAGGACGAGGCGCGGCAGTACTGCAAGGAATCGACGCTGCCGATCATCGGCTGCTGTTGTCCGGCGTGCGGCGATCTCGCGCTGCAGCGGCAACGGATGAAGAAGCTGCTGATGGATCTCGAAGTCGAACATCCCGGCGTCAAATCGTCAGTGCTCAAGGCGCTCGGGAACGTCGCGCCGCGGCATCTGCTCGATACCCGTCTCAACCCGCCGGCCGAATTACGCGCGCGCGCGTCTGAACTGGTATCTTCCGTTGCGAGTTGATCTCATGCGAATGTGTCGTGCGTCGTTCATGGCCGTGCTGCTTCTC
>JAISPN010000171.1 GCA_031274845.1 Acidobacteriaceae bacterium | reverse complement strand
GTTGCAGGCGGTGCCGATGGCGCAGGCGGCGCGATCTCTTCAGCCGCGACGAGATCGGCAGGCGACGGCGTTTGGACGATCGCGTCAGACGCGATCGCAACCGGCGTCGGCGCGGTTGCAATCACGGGTGGAGCTGACGGCGTCCGCGCGGGTTCCGGCAATTGAATCGTGGCGGCGGGCTTTGCCGCCTTGAGCGAGGCGAGTTCAGCGGCCGACTGCTTCGCAAACGGGCTGGCCGGATACTGCACGGGGAGCACCTGCAGCAGCCGGATGGCGTCGGTCTGCTCGCGCGCCTGCCTGAACGCATGGAACCCGTCGCGCGCGAGCATGGCGCCACGCCACAATGCATCGTCACTGTTGTGGCTGGCGGGGTAGCGGCGGGCGATGGTTTCGTAGTCGCTGACGACCGTGCGCAGCGCGCGAATGAGGGTGACGGAGGGGGACGGTTGATCGAGCGCCGCGCGCACCGCTTTTTCTTTCGCCACCGCGTCGGCATAGAGCGACTCTGCCGTCGGCGTTTGCGCGAAGGCGCGCCCCACGGTGACGAGGACGAACAGAACGACGATCGCGTGTCGGTGGAACCGGGTCATCGGAGTTGCGCGTCAACCTCGTCGAAGTATCCCTTGTCCACGAGCACCTCGCGCGCCTTGCCGCCAGCGGCGGGGGAGACGAGGCCTTCCATTTCCATCATGTCGACGAGCCGCGCGGCGCGGCTGAACCCGATCCGAAGCCGCCGCTGCAGATACGAGATCGACGCCTGACCGCTCTGGACAACGATGCGCGCCGCCTCGTCGTACAGTTCGTCCTTGTCCATCTCGATCCCTTCGGCGGTGGTCTTTTCTTCAGCGGTGATCGTCTCGTCGTAGACGGGCTTGCCTTGCTTTCTGAGGAAGCTCGCCAGACGCGCGCTCTCTTGCTCGGAGATGTACGGGCCGTGCAGACGAATAAAGCGCGACGACGCGGGCGGGAGGAAGAGCATGTCTCCCTTGCCGAGCAGTTGTTCGGCGCCGCTCGCGTCGAGAATCGTGCGCGAGTCGATGCGCGACGCGACGCGAAACGAAATACGTGACGGCAGATTCGCCTTGATGAGGCCGGTGATGACGTCGACGGACGGCCGCTGCGTCGCCAGAATCAGGTGGATGCCGACGGCGCGCGCCATCTGCGCGAGCCGCGCGATCGACAGCTCGACTTCGTTGCTCGCGACCATCATCAGGTCGGCCAACTCGTCGATGAGCACGACGATGAACGGGAGCGGCTTTGGATATTCGCCGTTGGGCGGTGTCCGCTTCTCCGAGATCATCTGCTGAATATTGCGGTTGTACTGCTCGATGTTGCGCACGCCTTCGGCCGCGAGCGTCTTGTAGCGCTCTTCCATTTCGCGCACGGCCCAGCGCAGCGCGTTGGCGGCCTGCTTGGGATCGACGACGACCGGCGTCAGCAGATGCGGGATGTCTTCGTACATCCCCAGCTCAAGACGCTTCGGGTCGATCATGATGAGGCGCACATCGTCTGGCGTCGCGCGGTAGAGGATGCTCGTCAGCATCGAGTTGATGCCGACCGATTTGCCGGTGCCGGTGGAGCCGGCGATGAGCAGGTGCGGCATCGTCGCCAGATCGGTGACGTACGGCTCGCCGTGAATCGTCTTGCCGAGCGCGAGCGTGAGCTTTGAACTCGATTGGCGGTACACATCCGATTCGAGCAGCTCACGCAGTGAAATCTGCTCGCGGTTGTGGTTCGGGATCTGGATGCCGACCGTTGATTTGCCGGGGATGCGATCGATCAGCACCGATTCGGCCTGCATCGCAAGACAGAGATCGTCGGAGAGGCCGGTGATCTTCGAGTACTTCACGCCGGCGTCCGGCTTCAGCTCGAACGTCGTCACGACAGGCCCCGGGTGAATCTGGACGACGGAGCCTTCGACCGAAAATTCGCGGCACTTCTCTTCGAGAAGCCGCGCGCCATCCATCAACTCGCGCTCGTCGATCTTCCGTTCCGCCTTCGGCGCGTCGAGGAGCGTCGCCGGCGGCAGCATGTAGTCTCCCTTGCGGCGCTCGGCCGGCGCCTTGGCTGTCGATTCCGGATCGGAGAGCGGCAGTGGCGGCGTCGGCAACATCACTTTCGGCGGCTTGGGCGGCGTGATGGCGCGTGGTGGAATCGCCGCGACCGGCAACGGCGCGGGCTCTTCGTCGCGGATATCACGCTTGCGGAGCGGCTTGACGGCGCCGTCGGCAGTAATGGCAGGCGCTGCCGGGATTTTCACCTCTGGCGCCACGCCTGTTTTCTTGGTGTGCTTGGCGATGACTTCCTGGCGCTGCTTCTCGCGTCGCCGTTCCTCGTTCCACTCGTGGAAGGCGTCGATGCCGCGAAGGCTGTTGGTGTGCAACGCGTCGTACGCGGACGCGAAGAAGCGGCCGAAGGAGAACTGCGTCGACAGAATCACGGCGAGGAACATCATCGTGAGCGTGATGATGATCGAGCCGGTGCGATTGAAGTAGTCCGCCATGACGCCGGCGGTCCATTCGCCCGCGTATCCGCCGGGCCGGAAGGCGTGCGCCTGGATGTTGGCGGCGGTGAAGAGGAGGCTGAGCATCGTGCTCGTGCCGGCAAAGAGCAGGAGGCCGCCGGTCACCTTCGTGCCCGCGGCGTCGATCGTGCGGCACCAGAAGTAGTGCCAGCCGCTCACGACGAGGAGAATCGGGACGAGATACGCGGAGTAGCCGATCAGTTGAAACGACAGCTCGGCGAGAAACGCGCCGACGCGGCCGACGAAGTTGGCCGGCGGTCCGGCGATCCCGGCGCTGAAGAACCAGACCGGATCGTTCGCGTCGTAGCTGGCGAGCGAGATGATCCAGATGAGCGCCAGCGCAAAGAGCGCCACGCCAATAAACTCGCGGACGCGCCGCGAGACGGTCGACTCTTTCACAGTGTCAGATCTCCATGATGACCGGCAGCACGAGTGGGCGCCGGCCCGATCGCTTACGGAAGAAGCGGCGCAACTCGACGCGCAGCTTCTCCTTGATGATGCCCTGGTCCGTCCGCTCCTCGAAGCTTGCCTGTTCCACCGCGTTGATGAGCGCTTTGGTGCCGTCCGCCAGCAACGCCTCGCTCTGTTCCATGACGAATCCGCGCGTGATGATGTCTGGCACCCCTTCGAGCTGTCCGGTTTGCGCGTTGATGGCGACCACCGGCACGACGAGGCCGTCTTCGGCAAGATGACGCCTGTCGCGCAATACCTCGTCGGCAACCTCGCCGGTCTTCGTGGCGTCGATCAGCACGCGGCCGACCGGAGCCTTGCCCGCGATGCGGATGCCTTCTTCATCAAGGTGCAGGATGTCCCCATTTTCCGCGATCTGAATTTGCGTGCGCGGGTTCCGTCCCGCGAGTACGCGGCTGGCGATGTGCGCGTGCAGCGACAACTGCCGGTACTCGCCGTGGACCGGCACGAAGTAGCGCGGCTGCACGAGCGTCAGCATCAGCTTCAGCTCCTCGACGCTGGCGTGCCCGGAGACATGGACGTGCTTCAACCCTTCGTGGACGACCGACGCGCCGCGACGCGCTAGATGATTCATCACGCGGCTGATGGCTTTCTCGTTGCCGGGAATTGCCCGCGCCGACAGCACCACCACGTCGTCGGCTGTGACTTTGACGTGGCGATGATCGTCCACGGCAATACGCGAGAGCGCCGACATCGGCTCGCCTTGCGATCCGGTGCAGAGACAGAGCACGTCTTGCGCCGGATAGTGCGCCACGTCTGCATCGCGAATCTGTACGCCGGCGGGGATGTGCAGGCGGCCGAGCCGTTGCGCGATCTGCGAGTTTTCGATCATGCCGCGGCCCGTAAATGCCACCTTGCGATCGAACTGCGCCGCCAGATCGACGACGATCTGCATCCGGTAGAGGCTCGATGAGAAGGCCGCGACGATGATGCGTCCGTTGGCGCTGGTGAACACCTCTTCGAAGGCATCAACGACTTCGGTCTCCGATCCGGTGAAGCCGCGGCGATCGACGTTCGTGCTGTCCGCAAAGAGCGCCAGCACCCCTTCGCGTCCAAGCTCGGCGAAGCGGTGCAGATCGAAATGTTCGCCGTCGAGCGGCGTCTGATCGATTTTGAAATCGCCGGTGTGGATGATGACGCCGGCCGGTGTATGGATCGCCAGCGCCACGCAGTCGGGGATGCTGTGCGTCACGCGAATGAATTCAATCGTGAACGGACCGACATCGACGCGGTCGCGCGGCGTGACGGTGTGCAGATCCACGTCGTTCAGGCCGTGCTCGCGCAGCTTCGGCTCGACGAGCGCCAGCGTCAACGCCGTCCCGTACACCGGACCGTGGACGGCGTGCATCACGTGCGGGACGCCGCCGATGTGATCCTCGTGGCCGTGCGTCAGCACGAGCGCCTGCGCGCCGCCGCGCTGTTGCAGGTAGCTGAGGTCCGGAATAATCCGGTCGACGCCGAGCAGATCGGCATCAGGAAACATGATCCCGGCGTCCACGACAATGGTCGTGTCCTGCCACGAGAGCGCGAGCATGTTCATGCCGAACTCTCCAAGGCCGCCGAGGGGAACGATTTCGAGCATCTGAATCCAGGTGACACACACCGACGCGCGCTGTCCCTGGCGGGAGCGGCGGGCAACGTCGGGGGCCGCGTGAGGCGGCGCACTCAGGCCGCTGGGCGCGCCTGAAAACTACGGGGCGGGTTTGCCGACAACATGCGTCGGGAGAACGAGATAGCAGGAGAAACTATAGCACACCGATCCCTCGGCTGAGCCGGGACTCAGACGGCGAGAGCGGCGAGATCGTTGGCGAGGATCACCAGTTCGTCGATGGCGAGCGTTTCCGGCCGGCGCGCGGGGTCGATGCCGTGTCCGCGCAGCCATTCCGCGAGATCGTCAGGACGGGCGTGGGGATAGCCGAGCAGCGCATTGGCGAGCGTTTTCCGGCGGCGCGCGAAGACCGAGTGCGTAAGGAGCGCCAGACACTCCGGGCTTTTTGCCACCGTCGCCGGTTCGCGGAACACGAGGCGGACGACCGAGGAGTGGACCTTGGGCGGCGGCCGGAAGGCGCCCGGTGGCAATTGCAGCACCCGCTCGATGCGCGCCGCATAGCCGATGAGCACCGTCAGTACGCCGTAGTCGCGCGTGCCCGGCGAGGCGAGGAGCCGATCCGCGACCTCACGCTGCAGCATCACGGTGGCGTCAACAAGCGGCAGACCGGCGCGGTACAGTGCGGTGAGCTTGAACAGAATCGGCGACGCGACGTTGTAGGGGAGGTTGCCGGCCACGCGGAGGCACGTCGCATCGGCTGCTGCCGCCCGAAGTTGCTCGGGCGTGATCTCAAGAAAGTCGCCCACCACCAGCGAGACGTTCGGTAATTGCCGCGCGTCGAGTGACGCCGCCAGCACGCGATCGATCTCACACGCCACGACACGCCCCGCGCGCGCGGCCAGCGGGAAGGTGATGGCGCCGCGCCCAGGACCGATTTCAATAAAGGTGTCGGTCTCGCGTGGATCGATTTTGTTGACGAGCTTCTCGACCCACGAGCGTTCGAGAAAGTGCTGGCCGAACCGCTTGCGCGCCGGCGGATGCGGTCTACTCGTCGCTCTCGTCGTCTTCATCGTCGCTGGTGTCGTTGCCGCCATGCCAGTAGTGTTCTTCGATCTCGTCAATCTGTTCTTCGCTCATGCCGAAGTAGTGGCCGACTTCGTGGATGAGTGTTTCGGCAATCGACCCGATGAGGTCGTCTTGGTCGACGGCCTCGCGCTCGTGCGGTCCTTGAAAGAGCAGAATCCGATCGGGGAGCGCGTTGCCGTAATCCCAGTGCCGTTCGGTGAGCGGCGTCCCTTGATAAAGACCAAACAGCGTATCAGGCGGCTCGATGTCGAGGTCGTTGAGCATCTCCGGCGACGGTTCGGATTGCACGACGATGGCGATGTTTTTCATCGCGTGGCGGAACGGTGTTGGAATCGTCGCCAGCGCGTCGGCAACGTGCCGCTCGAACTCGTCGCGGGTCATTGTTTCCGCGACCTTGCGGTCCGCGATGGTGTCTTCCGCGTTGCCCGCGCCGCTTCGTCGCAGTGCGTCCGCACGTCGCACTGGTCGCAGAGCGGCTTCGGTTTGCAGATGCGGCGTCCGTGCAGGATGAGCGTGTCGGAGGCGCGCGTCCATCGCTCCGGCGGAAGCTCTGCGCAGAGTTGCGCTTCGACCTGTTCCGGGTCGTCGCCGTCAGCGATGCCGATGCGGTTCGAGACGCGCAAGACGTGACGATCGACCGGGAAGCCGGGCACGTGCAGCGCGTGGCCGAGGACGACGTTGGCCGTCTTGCGTCCAACGCCGGGCAGCGCGGTGAGCGCGTCCATGTCGGCCGGCACCTCTCCGCCGTGCTCGGCGACAAGCATCCGTGCCATGCCAATGAGTGACTTGGCTTTGGCGCGGAAGAACCCCGTTGAGTGAATCAGCGGTTCAAGATCTTCAGGTGCGGCCTGCGCCATGGTTTCGGCATCGGGATAGCGCGCGAAGAGCGCCGGCGTCACCAGATTCACGCGCTGGTCGGTTGACTGGGCCGACAGAATCGTCGCGGCCAGCAGTTCGAACGCGGTCGTGTAGTGGAGTTCCGTATCGGCGCCGGGATGCTGCCGGTCCAGCGCGTCGAAGATCTTGCGTATATCGAGAGGGGATTTCACGGGGAAATCGCATCGTGTGGGCGATGCGTTAGTGAATCGGTCCGGTCCCTTTGTTCCAGTTGGCGTTTACGTGCGACTCGGAGAAGACCCGCCAGTGTTCCTGCAGCGCGGCGATGAGGTTCGGCACAAATTGGACCGGGACGACCACCTTGGCGCGCACCGGCGCGTGGACGACATGGTCGGTTTCCGCCTCGCGGATTTCTTTTTCCGAGAGCGGCATCACCTCGCAGAAGGTCAGCGTGAAGTCGAACGGCGTGTGCGCGATGGCGCAGAAGTTCGAGTAGGTGCGTGCCGTGGGCGCTCCGGCCTCGTCGGTGGCCGGGACGATCGTGAAGTTGATCTGTTTCGATTGATCGGACATGACCAAATCATACTCGCGCTCAGTACTTCCGCATGACGCCGACGACGACCCCTTGCACCTGCACCTCGTTGGCGTCAGCGAAAATCGGCTGCATCATCGTGTTGGCTGGCTGCAGGCGGATGCGGCCGTTCGGCTCCCGGTAGAGCTTCTTCAGCGTGACGTCGTGGCCGCCCAGGAGCGCGATGACCATCTCGCCGTTCTCGGCTGACTTGCGATCTTCGACCACCACGAAATCGCCGTCGCGGATCTGCTCGTCGATCATCGAGTTGCCGCGCACGCGGAGGACGTAGGTGTCCTTCTTGCCGACGAAGGTGTCGGGGACGGTAATCGTTTCGTTCGAGGCGACCGCTTCGATCGGGAGCCCGGCGGCGACATAGCCGAGGAGCGGCAGCTCGATGGCGCGTCCACCGCTGCGAGTGGCGACCATCTCCACCGAGCGGCTCCGGTTCCAGGCGCGCTTGATGAACCCTTTGTCCTGCAGGTTGGTGAGGTGCTTGTGCACCGTCGCCAGCGACGACAGACCGAAGCGCTTGCCGATTTCTTCAAGGCTCGGCGCGTAGCCGTGCTCACGAATGAAATCGCTCAGGTAATCCAGTATTTCGCGTTGCCGTTTTGTGAGCGGAAGCATCGCCACGGTCTCCTTTAACCGTGGCGACTCTATGCAAAGAAAAGGCGAAAATCAATAGCAGTCTGGAATGCCTGAATGTTCATTCGTGAGATTCGTGCTGTTGAGCACAATGGAGCGGCGATGGATGATTCAAGTCGAAAGCCGAGTGATAAAGATCTCTATCGACGCCTTGGGCGGACAGTGCATGAGCTTCGACAGCAACGTGGCTGGACGCAGGCGGACCTCGCGTTTCATGCCGGGCTGCACCGCGCTCACGTGGGCGAAATCGAACGTGGCGAAACAAACGTCACGCTGCAAACGCTGAAGACGCTGGCCGACACGCTGCGTGTCAGCATCACGGATCTGCTTCGAGATTCATAATCCGCCGCCGGATATCCGTCTGGCGTGATCGCAAGAAAATTCAGCGCTACGATGCGTGACGTGCGTATTCCCGTGACCGTGCGCGGCGCCGATGCGACGTGCGACATCGTGACCTTTGGCGAGAACAGCGTCGATCTTCTTGCCGTCGTGCCTGAACTGCCAGCGCGCAACAGCAAGCGGGCGGTGGAGCAGTGGGCGCGGTTGCCCGGCGGGCAGATGGCGACGGCCGCGGCGGCGGCCGCGTGTCTTGGCTGGCGCACGCGCTATGTCGGCACGTTTGGGAGCGACGAGCACGGCGAGTTCCTGCGCGGCTGGCTTGAGCTGCACGGCGTCGATCTCTCTCGGTCGATGACGGTCGCAGGCGTCCGGAACCGGATGGCGGTCGTGCTCGTGGAATCGGTTGCCGGGACGCGCACCGTGCTGTGGGATCGCGACGACAGGCTCGCGTTTCCTCTCGCGTCGCTGCCGCTCACAACCTTCGAGTCCTCACGCCTCCTCATCGTCGACAGCACGGACATGCCGGCGGCCATT